>PXDM01000189.1 GCA_003565055.1 Paracoccaceae bacterium | reverse complement strand
TCGCGCAGCACGGTGCGCAGCCCGATATCATGCGCACGCGTCACGGCGCGGTCATTGGGGCTGCCGGTGATCGCGATCTTGAACTTGCGCGGCAGGAACTGGAATTCGGGGTGATCCGTGGACCACTGGCGCAAAAGCTCCGCCACGGGCCGGGGATCAGCGATTTCATCCGCAGCCGCGCCTGCGAAGTGATCGGCGGTGACATTGCGCACGCAATTGCCCGAGGTCTGGATTGCATGCATCCCCACTTCGGCCAGCGCGTCGAGCATGTCGGGCACATCGTTCAGACGCGGCCAGTTGAACTGGATGTTCTGGCGCGTGGTGAAATGGCCGTAACCCTTGTCCCAGCGCTCGGCAATCATTGCAAGCTGGCGCATCTGGGCACTGTTGAGCGTGCCGTAGGGAATGGCCACGCGCAGCATGTAAGCGTGGAGTTGCAGATAGAGCCCGTTCATCAGGCGCAGGGGCTTGAACTCCTCCTCGGTCAGCGCGCCGGAGATGCGCCGCGCGACCTGTGCGCGGAACTGTGCGTTGCGGGTTGCAAGGAAGTCATGGTCGAAATCGGAATAGGCATACATGGCGGAAAGTCCTTTGGCAGAGTCAGGAGGTCAGGCTTGGGTCAGGTGCGACACAAGCCCTCGGCCTGTTTGCCATGGGGGTAATTGGACGGGCCGCGCGCGCGAAACGCCTCGCGGAAATGCGCGGGCTCCGGGCCGTTCGGCCCGTGCCGAGCGGGGGCGAGATAGGCCCCGACGAGGCGGTCGGCCTGCCCTGTTGCCTGGGCCAGTACAGCTTCGGCGGTCTGCGGATCGGTGAAAAGCACAGCATCGGTGTGGGTGCGCGACCAGTCGCCAGCGGCGGTCAGGTAGATCACATCGCCTTCGAACAGGTCATTTGCCGTGACGACAGAGGGGGTGAAGCGTGTGCTCATTGGGCCTGCTCCTGAAGCACGGGGATCTGTGATGCGGACCGGGCCGCGAGGCCGAGAAGGATGATCACCGGCCCCGGAAGGGCAGCGGCATCCTCCGGCAATTGCGCCAGCGTGCTCGCGACGATGCGCTGATCTGTGCGAGAGGCGTTTTCGACCAGCGTCACAGGCATCTGCGCCTGCGCGCCGTGCATCAGCAAGCGGCCCTGCACGAAACGTGCGGCGCGTTTGCCCATATAGATCGCCGTGATCGCACCGGGGGCGGCGAGCGCGCGCCAGTCCTGATCAGCATAGCCCTTGACGTCATGCGCGGTGACCAGCCGCAGCGTCTGGTTGCGCCCGCGCGCGGTCAGGCTCTGGCCGATGCTGGCCGCCGCAGCGGAGGCAGCTGTCACGCCGGGCACGACTGTCCAACGGATATCGGCGCGGTCGAGCGCTTCTGTTTCCTCGTCCAGCCGCCCGAAGACGGACGCATCGCCGCCCTTCAGCCGCACGACATGCGCGCCTTGGGCGGCATGGTCGATCATCAGGCGGTGGATCTCGGCCTGCGGGGTCGAGGGGCCGAAACCCTCCTTGCCGACCGAGATCATCTGCGCCTCGCGCCGCGCAAGCTCGAGGATTTCGGGCGAAACCAGCCGATCGTAAATCACCACATCCGCGCGGTCGAGGAGTTTGCGCGCCTTGAGCGTCATCAGATCGGGATCACCCGGCCCCGCGCTGACAAAATCGACCCAACCTTCGGGGGCCTTTTGCACAAGGTGCTTGGCCAGCAGATCGTCGAGCGTCTGCTGCACCTGTGCCTCGCCCCCGGCCTCCAGCGCGCGGGGACCAGAGGTGTCGTAATACTCCGCCCAGAAATTGCGGCGCGCAGCCCCCATCGGGAGCGCCTCGGCCATCTGACGAAAGCCCTTGCCGATGCGTGCGAGCACACCGAGCGAGGCGGGAAGTGCGGCCTCAAGCTGCGCCTTGATCTTGCGCGCGAGCACCGGGGCCGCGCCCTCGGTCCCGATGGCGATGACCAGCGGCGCGCGGTCCACGATGGCGGGGGTGATGAAATCGCTGGCCTCAAGATTGTCGACGATATTGACCAGAACACCCGCGCGGCGGCCAAGGCCCGCGATACGCGCGTCCTGATCGGCATCGCCCGTTGCGGCATAGACCAGCCGCGCGCCGTGCAGATCGCAGCCAAGCAGCGGGCGGCGCACAAGGGTCACGCGGGGGCGCAGGGCTTCGATCTCGGGATCAAACTGGGCGGCGCAGAGCGTGATCTCGGCGCGGGTTTTCAGAAGCAGGCGAAGTTTCGCAAGCGCAATCTCGCCGCCGCCGCCGATGACGACGCGGGCATGGTCCATATCGAGGAAAACCGGGAAATGCTGCATGGCGGGCTCCTGATCGCTACTGCAGCAATATAGGAATTTTTCCCGCGTTTCGTCCATATACCTGCGCGGATAAGAAAAATTGTTCCGCTAAGCCCAGGGTTTTCAGATGATGTCGTCGCCCTGCCGCAAGGCTTGGGACGATCCGGCGGCATGCCTGCGCAATGCGGAAAAACTTCGCAGAAAAGAAAGCGGGGGCCTGCGCGCCCTCGTTCCGAAACCCGCTATCCCGGCGCGCGCTCGGCCCAGCCTGCGAAGATTTTCTCCAGCGCAACCACGATGTAATAGAGCACGATCCCGAGGAAGGCCAAAGCGATCAGCACCGCGAACATCAGAGGGAAATCGGAATTCGTGCGGCCTGAATCGAACAGCGCGCCGAGGCCCCGGCCATGCGGGCTGACGATCTCCATCAGGTTCGTGCCGATGAAGGCCAGCGTCACGGCGACTTTCAGCGCGCCGAAGAATTCGGGCAGGGTCTTCGGGAGCGCGATCTTCCAGAAAATCGTCGCCTGTGATGCGCCGAGCGAGCGCAGGATGTCGCGATATTCGGGCTCCAGCGTGGACAGCCCGATGCTGACCGACACGGCGATGGGAAAGAAGGAGATCATGAAGGCCAGCAGGACCGTGTTGAAATCATGCTGGCCCACGAACATCAGCGCGACAATCGGCACCACAGTCGCCTTGGGGATGGCGTTGAAGCCCACCAGAAGCGGATAGAGCGCATCGCGCATGATGCGCGAAAACCCCATGATCATGCCGAGAGCCGTGCCAAAAATCACCGCGAGGATCAGCCCGACAACGGTGCGCCAAAGCGTCTGCCAGCCCATCGTCACAAACAGATCCCAATGGCGCTGATAGGCGGGCAGCAGGTCCGAGGGCGCGGCCATCTTGAAGCGTGGCCAGCCATTGAACCAGACCAGCCATTCCCAGAAGGCGAGAAAGACCGCCACAGCGACAAGCGGCACACCGATGCTGCGGGCAAGTTTCATCGGGGTCATGCGGGGCTGTCCTCGGGTGTGGCGCGGCCTTGGGCGATCTGGATCTGGTGGCGCAGGATCGCCAGTTGCTCGACCGCCGCGGGGGTATAGAGGTCTTCGAGCGTGCGCGGCCCGGTTGAGGGCACATCGAGCACGTATTGCGTTCGCGCGGGACGCCCCGACAGCACCACGACCTGATCGGCGAGAAAGATCGACTCGCGCAGGTCATGGGTGATCAGCACGCCGGTAAACGGCTCGCGTTCCTTCACCTTGTGCATGGTCTGCCAGAGGTCTTCGCGGGTAAACGCGTCGAGCGCGCCGAAAGGCTCGTCAAGGATCAACACGTCGGGCTGATGGATCAGCGCGCGGCAGAGCGAGGCGCGCTGTCGCATGCCGCCCGAAAGCTCCGAGGGGCGCTTGTCCTCGAACCCTTCGAGCCCCACCAGCGCCAGCAGGAAGCGCGCGCGCTCTTCCGCCTGCGCGCGGGTGAGTTTCGTGGGCACGATTTCCAGCGGCAGAAGCACGTTTTTCAGGATCGTGCGCCATTCCAGCAGGACCGGGTTTTGAAACGCCATGCCCACCGTCGAGCGCGGCCCCTTGACCCGCTCGCCATGCAGCCAGACCTCGCCCTCGTCAGGTTTCATCAGCCCCGCGATCAGGCGCGTAAGCGTGGATTTGCCACAGCCCGACGGGCCGACCACGGCCACGAAACCGCCCTCGGGCACGGAAATTTCCAGCCCGTCCAGCACCGGCAGCGGCCCGGCATCAGTGCGATAGGCATGGCGCACATTCTTGATTTCAATGAGATTTGTCATATCGTTCCCGGCAAGCTGCCCCGGCGCCGGACCTGCGCCGGGGCTGATCTGTCATTCCAACGCAAAGCCGCCTTCGGGCAGGAACGCATCGGTGAAATAGAGGCTCGCATCGGGCTCGGTCTGATACTCATAGGTCAGCTTGATCTGTTCGAGCGAATTGGCGAAGCGGTCGGGGTCGATGATCCCCATACCGTTTTCCATGACCCAATCCGTGACCATGGTATCGCGCAGCGCAAGCTCCAGACGGCGCAGCTCCAGCTCGACATCCATCGCCGGGTTGAAGGGCACGATGGTCTCAACGGCAGCGGCCGGATCGGCAATCGTGTCGATCACGCCTTTGGCGACGGCTTCGAGGAAGCCCCGGACCGCATCGGGATTTGCTTCGGCGAAATCAGTATTCACGATGATCACATTGCCATAGAGGTCAACGCCATGATCGGCCATCAGAATGACCGAGATATCGTCCTCATCCACACCCAGACGCGCGGTGTTCAGGAAGGAGGTGAAGCTGAAGCCGGTAACCGCATGGACCGTGCCTTCGGCCAGCGAGGGCTCGCGGGTCGGGAAGCCCACCGGCTCGATGGTGATGGTCGACGCATCAATGCCGGTCTCAGCCACGAAGATCGGCCATTGCGCGAAAGCGCCATCGGGCGGCGGTGCACCGAGGGTCTTGCCTTCGAGATCCGACGGGGTTTCCACCCCCAGCGAGCGGCGGCCCACGATGGCGAAAGGCGGCTTGTCATAGACCATCATCGCGCCAATGACCGGCGCATCGGGGTTCTGGTCGAGGAATTTGATCAGGCTGTTGATATCAGCAAAGCCCACGGGAAAAGCCCCGGTCGCAACCTTGGGGATCGCATCGAGACTGCCCTGCCCGGCGGTCACTTCGACGCTCAGGCCCGCATCCGCGAAATAGCCTCTCTCGATGGCAACGAAATATGGCGCGGAGGGCCCTTCAAAACGCCAGTCCAGCGCAAAGGGCATATTGGTCTGCGCCTGAGCTGACACGGCCAGCGTACAAAGCCCGAGCGCGGCGGTCATGGTCCGATGAAACATGAAAACTCTCTCCTGTTGGTTTTTGTTGTCCTGCGCTAGTGGCAGCCTTCGGGTCTGTCACCTGATGCCCTCAGTTTCTGCCGTCGAAGGGCAGATGATTGCAACATCTTTGTGCATGGGAAATAAAGGTGCCGGAGAATTGGGCAGCACAGCATTGCGGCGCAGAATGGCCAAGTGATCGCGGGAGGGCGATGGATGGAGGATCTCGGCAGTTACGACTACATCATCGTCGGTGCAGGCTCTGCGGGCTGTGTGCTGGCGAACCGGCTGAGCGCAGACCCCAAGACGCGCGTTTTGCTGCTGGAGGCCGGCGGTTCCGACCGCTACCATTGGGTGCATATCCCGGTGGGCTATCTCTATTGCATCGACAATCCCCGCACCGACTGGCGCTACCGCACTGCGCCGGAACCGGGGCTGAACGGGCGCAGCCTGCTCTATCCGCGCGGGCGGTTGCTGGGGGGCTGTTCGTCGATCAACGGGATGCTCTATCTGCGCGGACAGGCGGCGGATTATGACGGCTGGCGGCAGATGGGGAATACGGGCTGGGGCTGGGACGATGTCCTGCCCTATTTCCTGAAATCCGAGGATCATTACGCCGGCGAAGTCCCCGAGGCGCATGGCGCGGGCGGCCCCTTGCGGGTGGAGGAGCAGCGCCTGCGCTGGGACATCCTTGATGCGTGGAAGCAGGCCGCCGTCGCCGCGGGCATTCCGGAGACAGCGGATTTCAACCTCGGCGACAATTTCGGCGTGGGTTATTTCAAGGTGACCCAGCGCGCCGGGTTTCGCTGGTCGGTCGTGCGCGGCTTCCTGCGCCCGGCGATGATGCGACCCAATCTGCGCGTGCTGACCCATGCGCAATGTGACAGGCTGATCTTCGCAGGACAACGCGTCGTCGGCGTGCGCTGGACGCGCGACGGCATGCCCGAAGGC
>PXDM01000454.1 GCA_003565055.1 Paracoccaceae bacterium | reverse complement strand
TGTCTTCTTCCTTGATGTCGACGGGCTCCCACTGCCAGGCGCCGGCGGGGGATTTCTTCAATTCCCACTCATAGCCGAACAACAGCTTGAAATAGCCCATATCCCATTTGGTCGGATGGGTGGTCCATGCGCCTTCAATGCCGGAGGTCACAGTATCGCGGCCAATGCCACGGGTCTTGTGGTTGTTCCAGCCCATCCCGGCTTCTTCCAGCGCCGCCGCTTCCGGTGCGGGCCCGAGGTTTTCCGCGCGCCCGTTGCCGTGGCACTTACCGACCGTGTGACCACCCACGGTCAGCGCGACGGTTTCTTCATCATTCATCGCCATCCGCGCGAAGGTCTCACGCACATGTGCCGCCGTCTTCAGCGGATCGGGCTGGCCATTCACGCCTTCGGGGTTGACGTAGATCAGACCCATCTGCACGGCAGCGAGCGGGTTTTCCATCGTATTGGCGTCCGAGACATCGCCGTAGCGCTCGTCCGACGGCGCCAGCCATTCGCGCTCGGAGCCCCAGTAGATATCCTTCTCGGGGTGATAGATATCCTCGCGGCCAAAGGCAAAGCCGAAGGTTTTCAGCCCCATATCCTCATAGGCAATCGTGCCCGCCAGCACCATCAGATCGGCCCAGCTCAGCTTGTTGCCGTATTTCTTCTTCACCGGCCACAGCAGACGGCGCGCCTTGTCGAGATTGGCATTATCCGGCCAGGAATTCAGCGGTGCAAAGCGGTGATTGCCCGTGCCCGCGCCCCCGCGACCATCCTGAATCCGATACGTGCCAGCAGCATGCCAGGACATGCGGATCATCAGACCACCATAATGGCCCCAATCGGCAGGCCACCAATCCTGACTGTCAGTCAGCAGCGCTTTGACATCCGCCTTGACGCCTTCGAAATCGAGGCTCTTGACCTCTTCACGGTAGTTGAACCCCTTGAGCGGGTTCACCTTCGTGTCATGCTGATGCAGGATGTCCAGGTTCAGAGCCTTGGGCCACCATTCGGTGACGCTTTTCTCGTTGCTGGTCAGGCCGCCATGCATCACAGGGCATTTGCCTGCTGTATCAGAACCGTCCATGAGTCTCTCCATGTTTGAATTGCTGGAATTGTTCTAACATCGCTCTTCGATCAGGTTAAGTTGCTTTTTCTGATAATCGCGATCAGATTTACTTATCTAACAAGCGCGCGAATGTTCCGCCCAAACCCACCTCACGGCGCGATCTTGAGAACGATCTTGCCGATATGATCCGAACTTTCCATCCGCGCATGCGCCTTCTCGGCCTCCGCCATGGCGAATTCACTGTCCATCACAGGCGCAAGCCGCCCCGAGGCCAGATGCGGCCAGACCTCACGCTCCAGCGCCTGCGCGATCTGGGCCTTGATCGCATCCGATTGCGGACGCAGGGTCGAGCCGGTGATCGTCAGCCGCCGCACCATCAGCGGCGCGAAATTCACCTCGACCTTCGGGCCTTGCAGGAACGCGATCTGCACCAGCCGCCCATCTTCGGCGAGCGACTTGAGATTGCGCGTCAGATAGGGCCCGCCCACCATGTCGAGGATCAGATTGGCCCCGCCCTCACCTTGCAGGATCTTGACGAAATCCTCCTCACGGTAATTGATCGCGCGCTCTGCCCCGAGCCGCGCACAGGCCGCGCATTTCTCCGCGGACCCCGCCGTGGCAAAGACCCGCGCCCCAAAGAGCGCCGCAAGCTGGATCGCCGTGGTGCCGATGCCTGACGAGCCGCCATGCACCAGAAACCGCTCGCCCGCCTGCAAGCCCCCGCGCATGAAGACATTCGACCAGACCGTGAAAAACGTCTCGGGCAGACAGGCCGCCTCGCGCAGCCCCATGCCCTCGGGCACAGGCAGGACCTGCCCCGCATCGGTCATCGCATGTTCCGCATAAGAGCCGCCGGGGAAGAGCGCGCAGATCTTGTCGCCCACCTTCCAGCGCGTCACCCCCTCACCGACAGCGGCAATCGTCCCGGCCCCTTCGAGCCCCGGCAGATCACTCGCACCGGGCGGTGGATCATACGCGCCCGCGCGTTGCAGCGCATCGGGCCGGTTCACGCCCGCATAGGCGAGCCGCACCACCACCTTGCCCGGCTCCGGCACCGGCACCGGCCGCGCGACTTCGCGCAAGACCTCCGGCCCACCGGGTCGCGAAATCTCGATCGCCCGCATCGTATGTGGCAGATCCATCAGCCCCTCCTCATTTTCTTGCCAAAAATACTCAAACGACCCGGTGGAGCGCGACTCTGCGCCCCTTACCCCCGCCCCGACAAGGCGTAATCCCAATAGAGGTCCCGCACCCGCGCACCCATCCGGGGCGGCCCCAGATCGCGATCCTGATAGCGTGCGACCGGCATCACCTTGGCGATATTTCCCGTCACGAAAATCTCCTCCGCCGCGTCAAAATCCGCAAGCGTCAGCGAGGTCTCGACCACTTCGACCCCATCGGCGCGCAAAAGCTCAATCACCCGCTGCCGTGTGATCCCGTTCAGAAACATCCCGTTCGGGACCGGCGTGAACACCACCCCGTCGCGCAGCATGAACACATTGGTGGATGCGGTCTCGGCCACATGCCCGTTCACATCCAGCGAAAGCGCGTTGGAGAAACCCCGCGCCCGCGCCTCGGCCATGATCCGCGCGTTATTGGCATAGAGCGAGCCCGCCTTGGCCTCTGTCAGCGCCATATCCGGGCGCGGACGGCAGAAGGGCGAGACGGTGAGCGAGAAAGCCCCCGGCTCCGGCATGGGCAGCGCCTCGATGCAGATCGCAAAGCCTGTCGAGTCGGGTTCCGCGTCAATGATGCCGGGACAGCTTTCGCGCGACCACATCATCGGACGCAAGTAAAGCTCGGCCTCGGGCGCGAACATCTTGCAGCCTTCTTCCAGCAGCCCCTGAACTGTGGCCGCATCGACCGGGGCAATCATCCCCATGGCCTCGGCGGAACGGATGATGCGCGCGGAATGCAGGTCGAGATCAGGCCGCACCCCCTCGAATTGCCGCGCGCCGTCAAAGACCTGACTTCCGAGCCATGCCGCGTGATCGGCCGCGCCGATCATCGGCGCATTGCCCCGATGCCAGGCACCCTCCACCCAAGTCACGATATCCTTGCTGACCGCCATGCATGAATCCTGCCTGTTCTTCGACAGGGCGCAACCTGAGGCGCAAAGCCGCGCGCGTCAACCCTCTTGCGCGGGCCGCACATATCCGGGCATCTGCTCCCGCATGGCCGAGGCGGGCGGTTTGATACAGGCCAGCACAGCGCGCGGCCCGGCCAGAAGCGTGCGCGCGACCGGGTTCTTGTCGACGGCACTCTTGACGCGCTCGAATTGCATCACCCCGTCGATCCGCCGATCCAGGAAGTTCCAGGTGGCCTGTGCGTCGGGACTGTCATCGCCCAACCAATAGAGCACGGTCGAGGAATAGACCCCCGAAAGCGTCGCGCGTTTCGTGTACCAGTTGTAATCCTCCGCGCGATCCCCGAGGCTGGTCCAGATCAGATCCGCCGTCCCCCAGATCGCGCGCAGCCCATCGGGCGCATAGGGCGGCAGCGCGAAAAGTGTCGTGCCGCGCCGCACCAATTCGCGATCCTCCGCCGCCTCGATCCGCGCGCGCACCGCATAGGCCACACGGTCGCGAAAACGCAGATGGCTCAGATCCTCGGCGGCCAGCCGCGCGGCCATCGTCGCATCTCCGCGCCGATGAAAGGCCAGCGCCATATCCACCCCTCCACGCGGAAACAGCGCCCGCGCTGTGGCGAGATCAATCCCGCAGTCATTCGCCGCCGCGCGCAGGGTTTCATCACTCCAGCCGTCAAAGGGTACATGGATCAGCGCGGCATCAAGCAGTTTCTCACTCTGGTCAGTCACGGATATCTCCTGCGTTCAACACATGGCTGGACATAGCGCCCTGGCTTTGCTAGACGAGCGCTTCCTGCTAATGATGCAACTCTAACTTGGAAAGGTGGTGAAAACCACATGCAGGTATCGGTTCGCGACAATAATGTCGATCAGGCCCTTCGGGCGCTGAAGAAAAAACTCCAGCGTGAAGGTGTGTTTCGCGAAATGAAGCTCAAGCAGCATTTCGAAAAACCCTCCGAGAAGAAAGCCCGTGAGAAAGCTGAAGCCATCCGCCGCGCGCGCAAACTTGCGCGCAAGAAGGCGCAGCGCGAAAGCGGCCTCTGAGCCAGCTGAGCTCTGGCACGACCGCTTGCGGTCACGCCTGACAAAGCAACCCCCGAAGGCCTGGCCTGCGGGGGTTTTTCAATGCCGGTCGGCCCGCGCGACGCCACATGACTGCGCGCAGATCAGCGGCGTGCGCGTCGCCACCCTGCGGCGCGGGCCTCGGCTTCCGAGCAAAACCACCGCGTCTCGGCTCCGCGCATCGTCACCCGGTCATAATCGCGCTGACCGGGCATGTGATAGATCCGCCCATTGGCCGAGACATTGCCTTTGATCACGCAATCCCCTGAAGGCACGATCTGTGCGACCTGCCGGGGCCTGTCAACCTTGCAAAACCCCGCAACCGGGTTCAGCGGACCACCATAGATCCCTGCACCCGCAGCCAGTCCAACACGCTCAGCGGCGATATAGTCGCGCTCGCGCCCCTGTCCGCGCGCGAAGCGCAGGCAGGGTCGCGCGGCCCCGGCCTCTATCAGTTTCACGCCGAGATCACGCCCATCGAGATAGCAGCGCCCGACAATCCGATCATAACTGCGCTGGCCGAGATCAACACAGCGCAAAACCCGCTGACCGATCATGTCGCGCGCGGCCTCTGTTGCCCAGACGCCGCAACGCCAGCGTTTGCCCTGCGTGTCGACGCAATATTCGGACATTTCGGGCGCGTCGATTCCGCCCAGCCGGATGCGCTGACCAGCAATCTCCAGCGTATCCGCGTCGATCACCCGCGCTGCGCCAGTGATCTCCGCCTGACCTGCGTGAAGCGGGAGCGCCCAAAAAATGACCGCCAAAAGAGAACAAATCCTAAACATGCGCGAGGAGTGCCCCAGCAGACTCGCTCAGGTCAAGAGATTTGTTAACGAAAGGTTAATTTTTCTTAACCAACCCGGCAGGTTTCACAGCACCCTATGCATGTGCGGTCTCCGGCTGCAGATTTTCCGCTGGCAGTGATTTGCCCAGGACATGATCGGCGATCTTCTCGCCCACCATGATCGACGGTGCGTTGAGATTGCCATTCGTGATGCGCGGAAAGATCGAACTGTCCGCCACGCGCAGCGCCTCCACCCCGATGACACGTCCTTGCGGATCAACAACCGCGCCCGGATCGTTCCGCCGCCCCATCCGCGCTGTGCCGCAAGGGTGATAGGCGCTCTCGACATGGGCGCGGATGAACGCGTCGAGCGCAGCCTCGTCCTGCACATCCGCCCCCGGCTGGATCTCGTCACGCAGAAACGGCGCCATCGCGGGCTGCGCCATGATCGCGCGCGTGTGCCGGATACAGGCGCGGAACTCCACCCAATCCTGCGGGTCGCTCATATAGTTGAAACAAATGCGCGGCGGGTCGCGCGGATCGCCCGAGCGCAGCCGCACCCAGCCCCGGCTTTGCGAGCGCATCGGTCCCACATGGGTCTGGAACCCATGCCCTTCGGCCACTGCCTGCCCGTCATAACGCACTGCGATGGGCAGGAAATGATACATGATGTCGGGATAGCTTTGCGCGGCGCTGGAGCGGATGAAGCCTCCCGCCTCGAACTGGTTCGACGCGCCCGGCCCCTTGCGCGCGAACAGCCATTGCGCACCGACCCAGGCCTTGCCGAGAAGGTTCCAGTATTTATAGAGCGTGATCGGCTGGCGCGCGGAATATTGCAGATACAGCTCAAGATGGTCCTGCAGATTCTGCCCCACGCCCCGACGATCCGCCCTGAGCGCAATCCCATGTGCCGCCAGATCACGCCCCGGCCCGATCCCCGACAGCATCAGGAGTTTCGGCGTGTTGATCGACGAGGCGGCAAGAATCACCTCCGCCCGCGCGCGGATCTCCCGCCCGTCGCACAGCGCCACGCCGATCGCGCGGTTGCCGTCGTCGAAGAGCACCCGCGCCACCTCGCCCCGCACCAGCTGCGCGCGGCTT
>PXDM01000131.1 GCA_003565055.1 Paracoccaceae bacterium | reverse complement strand
GTCGGCGGTCATTGCATCGCTGTCGATCCGTGGTTCATCGTCGCCTCGGCCCCCGACACGGCCCGGCTGATCCGAACCGCGCGCCATGTCAATGACAGCAAGCCCGAGCGGGTTCTGGAGAAGATACGCCAGGCCATCGGCGCGCATCTGATGGCGCATCCTGATCAGAGCGCCGCAGAGCTTGGCGTTGCGGTTTACGGGCTGGCCTTCAAGGCCGATATCGACGATCTGCGCGAAAGCCCTGCGCTCGATATCACCCGGCGGCTCGCAGCGGAACATGCGGGCCCGCTTCTGGTGGTCGAGCCCAATATTCACGCCTTGCCGGCCGGGTTGGAGGGCGCGCGGCTGGTATCGCTGTCCGAGGCCCGCGCGGCGGTCGTTCATGTCATGTTGGTTGATCACCGCGAGTTCCGCGTGAGCCCGCGACCGCAGGGGCATATCGTCGATATGCGTGGCGTATGGTGAACACGCCGCATCGCGCGACCTCCGAGCGCAAGCGCGTGGTTGTGAATGCTGTCTCCGCGAAAACGGGCGGGGCGCGTACGATTGTCGAGAGCTTTACAGATTTCGCGCGGACACAGCCCGAGCTGGACTTCGTGGTTCTGGCCGGGTTTGAGGCCCCTGCAGACCTGCCCGAGCATATCGCATGGTTTCAGCAGCCACTGAGCGGCGCAGTGGCGATTGCGTTCAACCTCTTCGGGGCATGGCGAGCCTATCGCCGCCACCGAGGCACCACGCTGTTGTCCTTCAACAACATGAATTGCCTGCTGATCCCTGCGCGGCAGCGCATCACCTATTTTCACCAGCTCAAGGCGCTGGATCCACAATTCAGCGAAGCGAAGCTGCGCATCATGCGCGCCTATCTGCGTCTGAGCCGTGAACGGGTCATCGTGCAGTCGCCACAGGTTGAGCGTGATTTCAGCGCCATGTTCGATGCGCGTCATCGCGTCTTAGTCATCTGGCCGGGGATACCGGTGCCGCCACAGCCCGCGGCAGAGCACCGCCAGAGCCAGACCCTGCTGATCCCAGTGGCGAGCTTCGAGAGCCCGCACAAGAATTTCCCCTTCATCCGCGAAACCGCGCAAGCTCTCGGCCCTGACTGGACTGTTCTGGTGACCGCCGATGCGGGCTCCCTCGACCCCGGCGCTGCGACGAATATCCGCTTCATCGGGCCGCAATCGCGTGACGATCTGTTCCGACATTATCGCCAGGCGCGCTGTGTCATGATGGCCTCGACCCATGAGACAGTGGGCCTGCCGATCTTCGAGGCCCTGGCAACCGACACCCCCGTCATCGTCATGGATGCGCCCTATATTCGCGGATTTCAGCAGAAATTCGGCATCCAGAACGGGCTGGAGATCGTCGCAACACCGCAATTGGCGCGTGAGTGCATCCTCAACGCGCAACCTTCGCCCCAGATCAGTACCACAGCCGCGCAGGATTTTCGTCTGGGCGAATGGCATAAATTGCTCGAACACTTATGACAGGACATTCATGAAACAGCTTCTCCAATCGCTCAAGGATGGCAGCACAACGGTCGCCGAGATCCCTGCTCCGCGCTGCGGGGCGGGGCAGGTGCTGGTGCAGACCAGTGTCAGCCTCGTCTCTGCCGGGACGGAGCGGATGCTGGTTGAATTTGGCAAGGGCAACCTGCTGCAGAAAGCCCGCTCGCAGCCCGACAAGGTGAAGGAGGTGATAGCCAAGGCGCGCACCGATGGTGTCGCCGCGACGCTCGATGCGGTGCGTTCGAAACTCGATCAGCCGCTGGCCTTGGGATATTGCAATGTCGGACGCGTGATCGAGGCCCGATGCGACGGCTTCGCGCCCGGCGACCGCATCGTGTCAAACGGCAAACATGCCGAGATCGTCTCCGTACCGCGCAATCTCTGCGCGCGCATCCCCGAGGGTGTCAGCGATGAGGCCGCGAGCTTCACGGTGCTCGCAGCCATCGGGCTACAGGGCATCCGGCTCGCGCAGCCCACGCTTGGCGAAGCGGTGGTCGTCACAGGGCTGGGGCTGATCGGGCTTCTGACAGTGCAGATGCTGCGTGCGCAGGGCTGCCGGGTGCTGGGAATTGATTTCGACCCGGCCCGGCTGGAACTCGCCCGCGCTTTCGGGGCCGAGACCGTGAATCCCGGTGCCGGTGAGGATATCCTCGCGCGCGCGGCTGCGTTTTCGCGCGGGGCGGGGGTCGATGCGGTGATCATCACAGCCTCGACCAAGAGCAATGACCCGGTATCACAGGCTGCTCAGATGTGCCGCAAGCGCGGTCGGATCATTCTGGTGGGCGTGGTCGGGCTGGAACTCAGCCGCGCCGATTTCTACGAAAAAGAGTTGAGTTTCCAGGTCTCCTGCTCCTACGGGCCGGGACGCTATGATCCGGCCTATGAGGAAGGCGGTCAGGACTACCCGATAGGCTTCGTGCGCTGGACCGAGCAGCGCAATTTCGAGGCCGTGCTGGACCTGATGGCCGCTGGCGCGCTGGATGTCGCGCCGCTGATCAGCCACCGCTTCGCGATCGAGGACGGCGAGAAGGCGATGACGCTCCTTGCCTCCGCCGCGCCGTCGATGGGGATCCTGCTCAGCTATCCGCAGCCGGAGCGTGACGCGCCGGTGATCCGCCACGTCCCCCTTGCCACAGGCCCCGCGCCCGCGCCGGGCACAGGGGTTGTCGGCTTCCTCGGGGCGGGCAATTACGCGGGCCGTGTCCTGATCCCGGCCTTCAAGGCAGCGGGCGCGCAGTTGCACAGCGTCGTCAGCAGCGGCGGCGTGAGTTCGGTCCATTTCGGCAAGAAATTCGGCTTTTCCCATGCTGCGAGCGACCCGGCAAGCGTGCTCGACGCAGCCGAGATCGACACGGTGGTGATCGCCACCCGCCACGATGCGCATGCAGGCCAAGTGCTGGCCGCCTTGCGCGCAGGCAAGCATGTCTTCTGCGAAAAGCCGCTTTGCCTGACGCGCGACGAGCTGGCCGAAATCGAGGCCGAGGCCGACAAGCGGCCCGATCAGCATCTGATGGTGGGCTTCAACCGCCGCTTCGCCCCGCAGGTGGTCAAGATGAAAGCCCTGTTGGCCCCCATCGACGCGCCGAAGAATATCATCATCACGGTCAATGCAGGGGAGATCCCCGCTGATCACTGGACGCAGGTCCCGGCTGTGGGCGGCGGGCGCATCATCGGCGAGGCCTGTCATTTCATCGACCTTGCGCGGCATCTGGCAGGATACCCGATCACGGCGCAACATGTCGTCGCCCTGGGCGCGCATGCCTCCAGCCCGGTCAGCGACGACAAGGTCAGCCTGACGCTGCAATTCGCCGATGGCTCCGTCGCGACGATCCTCTATCTGGCGAATGGTGACAAAGGCTTTCCCAAGGAACGCATCGAGGTCTTCGTCGCCGGGCGCGTGCTGCAACTGGACAATTTCCTGAAACTGCGCGGCTTTGGTTGGCCCGGTTTCACGAAAATGACGCTCTGGCGACAGGACAAGGGTCAGACGGCCTGCGCCGCTGCCTTCCTCGCGACGGTCACAGGCAAGAGCGGCCCCGCCATTGCACGTGATGAGATCTTCGAGGTCTCGCGCTACGCCATCGAGGCCGGGCGGCAGGCGCGCGGGAGCGACGGGTAAGGCCCGGATCATGGCACAACACATCCGGGATTTGGGCCGCCTCGCGCGCACTCTGCGCCATTTGCGGCCTGTGCAATTCTATGGTCGGATCTGGTTTCGCCTCGCGCGGCCGCGCCCCGACCTGCGCCCGCCGCCAGCACTTCGGCCCCGGTCCGGGCAATGGCATCCCTCTGCCTGCCGCGCGCCCAGCATGACCGGGCCGGGCGCGTTCCGGCTTCTCAACGAGGACGGGAGCCTCGATCAGCATGGCTGGGACGACCCGGACAAGGCCAAGCTCTGGCGCTACAATCAGCATTATTTCGACGATCTGAATGCCGAGGGCGCTGCCGCGCGCAGCGCGTGGCATGCAGCGTTGATCCAAGACTGGATCGCCACCAACCCGCCCGGCCATGGATCGGGCTGGGAGCCCTATCCGACCTCACTGCGGATCGTGAACTGGGTCAAATCGGCGCTGGCGGGCCATGACTTCGACGCTAGCGCGCATCAGAGCCTCGCGGTGCAGACACGTTGGCTCACGCGCAGGCTGGAATGGCACCTGCTGGGCAATCACCTTTTCGCCAATGCCAAGGCACTGGTTTTTGCCGGGCTCTATTTCGACGGCCCCGAGGCCGAGGGCTGGCTCGCCAAAGGCGCGCAGATCATCGCCCGCGAAATGCCGGAGCAGATCCTGCCCGATGGTGGTCAATTCGAGCTGAGCCCGATGTATCACGCGCTCGCCTTCGAGGATTTGCTGGACCTCGTCAACATCGCGCGCAGTTTTGGCCGCGATGATCTGGCCCGGATCTGGGCCGCGCCGCTGCCTGCCATGCGCGACTGGCTCGCTGCGATGACGCATCCGGATGGTGATCTGGCCTTTTTCAATGACACGGCGATCGGCATCGCGCCTGCGGTCGAGAGGCTCTTTGCCTATGCCGCACGACTCGGGCTCTCCCCGCCGTCGCCACCGGATGATGCGCTCCACCTGAGCAGCTCAGGCTATGCGCGGCTGACGGCGGGGCCTGCGGTGGTCATTGCCGACCTCGCACGCATCGGCCCCGATTACCTGCCCGGCCATGCCCATGCCGACACGCTCAGCTTCGAGCTGTCGCTGCATGGCCAGCGCGTGATCGTGAATTCCGGCACGTCGGTCTATGGGCTTGGCCCAGAGCGCCTGCGCCAGCGCGGCACTGCGGCGCATTCCACGCTGTCGATCGACGGCGCGGACTCGTCCGAAGTCTGGTCAGGCTTCCGCGTCGGGCGTCGCGCGCGGCCCCATAGCGAGCGGGTGACGAAAGACGACGACGCGCTGCGCGCAGAGGGCGGCCATGACGGCTATCAGCATCTGCCCGGCGCGCCCATGCATCACCGGGTGTGGCGTTTGACCGAGACCGGACTGACAGTGATCGACCGCGTGGAAGGCCGAGGCATGCATCACCTTGAGGCGCGGTTTCATCTCGCCCCAGGACATCACGCGGAGATCAGCGCTGAGGGGGTGATCCGTGTCACGCATGATCAGAGCGCGCAGGTTCTGACCCTGAGAGCGGAGGGCGCGCGCATCACCCTCGCCCGTTCAAGCTGGCACCCGCAATTCGGCCAAAACTTGCCAAACACAGTGATCTGCCTGCAAGCGGAGACGGAGCTTCCGGCGATGATCCACACCACCTTTGACTGGAGCGATGCGTGAGACTCCTCATTCTGAGCAATTATTTCACACCTGATTTCAGCGCGGGCTCTTTCCGGATGCAAGCGCTGATCGACGCGCTGGAGCCTTACCGCACCGGCGGGCTGGAGGTCGATCTGATCACCACCTTGCCGAACCGCTATGCCAGCGCGAAGGCCGAAGCCCCTCCCTATGAAGACCGGGGCTGGCTGCGTATTCATCGCATCGCACTGCCGACGCACAAGAACGGCATGGCCGATCAGGCACGCGCCTATCTCGCCTATGCGCGTGCTGTGCGCAGGCTGACCCAGGGCGGGCGCTGGGATATGGTCTTCGCGACCTCATCGCGGTTGATGACAGCGGGCCTGGGCGCGCATGTGGCCCGACGCCTCGGCGCGCCGCTCTATCTCGATATCCGCGACCTCTTCACGCTGAACATGGCTGAATTGCTCGCCCGCAGCCCTTTGCGCGTCCTGCTGCCCGTGTTTCGATGGATCGAAACGCGTGCCTTCCGCCATGCCGCACGGCTGAATGTCGTGTCAGAGGGCTTCGTTTCGCATATCCGCTCTGTCGCACCGGACGCGGATCTCCGGTGTTTTACGAACGGTATCGACGAGATTTTCTTGTCGGAGGACTTCTCGTCCACCAAAGGCACCAACTTGCCGCGCATCCTCTATGCCGGCAATATGGGGGAGGGTCAGGGACTGCACCGGATCGTGCCACAGGTCGCGAAAGGGCTCGAAGGAAAGGCGCGCCTTACTCTGATCGGCGACGGGGGCAAGCGGCGCGCCTTGGAAGATGCGGTGGCGGCAGAGGGCGTGAGGAAT
>PXDM01000476.1 GCA_003565055.1 Paracoccaceae bacterium | reverse complement strand
TGGCTCTGGCTCTGGCTCTGGCTCTGGCTCTGGCTCTGGCTCTGGCTCTGGCTCTGGCTCTGGCTCTGTCTCTGGCTCTGGCTCTGGCTCTGGCTCTGGCTCTGGCTCTGGCTCTGGCTCTGGCTGCGGAATTTCCGCGACGGGCGCAATTGACGGGGGCGCTTCCTCAAGCTCTGCCGCAATCGGCAGGTCCAGCGCCTCGGCTTCCTGCGAGACGGGCGCAATCGCGCTGACATAGCGGATGCCCTTGTCCTGAATGAGTTTCTGGACACCACGAATGGTCATGCCCTGATCATGCAGCAGCGTCTTGATCCCCGCCAGAAGGTCAATATCTTCAGGACGGTAATAGCGGCGGCCGCCCGCGCGTTTCACGGGTTTGATCTGCGAAAACTTGCTTTCCCAGAACCGCAGCACATGTGCGGGGGTCTGCAGCGCATCCGCCGCTTCGCTGATGGTGCGAAACGCGTCCGGTGCCTTGCGCATCGCTCAATCCTATCCGCGGTTGCCTTGCGCGACGCGCTCTTTCATCAGATGCGAGGGGCGGAAGGTCAGAACACGGCGTGGCAGGATGGGAACTTCCTCGCCCGTCTTGGGATTGCGTCCGATCCGGGCATTCTTGTCACGAACTGAAAAGGTTCCGAAGGACGAAATCTTGACCTGTTCGCCGCGCGCGAGCGCGTCCGAGACATGTTGCAGCACGGAATCCACCAGAGTGGCGGACTCGTTTCTTGACAACCCGACCTCGCGAAACACCGCTTCGGTCAGATCCATACGCGTCAAGGTTTTGTCAGACATCTGTACCCCCTCTTTCCTTCCAGCATGGGGGAAAGCCATTTTCGAGTCAATATCAGGGGGTTGATCCATCGGCGCATTCCGCCAAACGACTACCAGCGCAGCGCGACCGCACCCCAGCTCAAGCCCCCGCCGATGGCTTCGGTCAGGATCAGATCGCCCGGCTTGAGCCGCCCCTGCGCATGGGCGACCGAGAGCGCCAGCGGGATCGAGGCTGCCGAGGTATTGCCATGGTCCTGCACAGTGACCACCACACGCTCCATCGGCAGGCCGAGCTTCTGCGCGGTGCCGCGAATGATGCGCAGATTGGCCTGATGCGGCACGATCCAGTCGACCTCGGCCGAGGTCAGCCCGGCCTTCTCGAGCGCGGCCTCTGCCGTCGTGGCCAGTTTCTCGACCGCGTGGCGGAAGACCTCGCGCCCCTGCATGCGCAGACAGCCTGCAGTGCCTGTGCGCGACACGCCGCCATCGACATAGAGCAGATCGCGGTAGCGCCCGTCGGAATTGAGATCACAGGCCAGCACGCCGCGATCCGAATTGGAGCCGGTGCCCGGCTGCGCCTCCAGCACGATCGCGCCGGCCCCATCGCCGAAGAGCACGGCCGTGGTGCGGTCGGTCGGGTCCATGATCCGCGAGAAGGTCTCGGCGCCGATCACGAGGATGCGCTTGGCCTGCTGGGCGACGATCAGCCCGCTGGCATTCGCGAGCGCGAAGATGAACCCGGCGCAAACCGCCTGAACATCGAAAGCGAATCCCCTGGTGATGCCGAGCCGCGCCTGCACCTGCGTCGCAACTGCCGGGAAGGTGTAATCCGGGGTCGAGGTGGCGACGATGATCGCGTCGATCTCATCTGCGGCAATGCCAGCATTTTCCAGCGCGGCCTTGGCGGCATGGGTGGCCAGATCGGATGTGTATTCGCCTTCGGCTGCGATATGACGCCGTTCGATCCCCGAGCGCGACACGATCCACTCGTCATTTGTGTCGAGCGTCTTGGAAAACTCGCTGTTTTCGACGCAGCGTTCGGGCAGATAGTGGCCCGCGCCGCGAATCACAGGCCGGATTATCGTCATGTTTCGCCTACCTGAGCGTCACTCTTGATATCGGATGCAGCCTCGCGCGGGTCTTTCGTGCTGAGGACCCGTTCCTGAACGGTCTCGGCGACCGAGGCCAGCCGCTCGGCCATCCGATCCTGAAAGCCCGACTGGGCGAGCCGGAAGGCGAGCTTGATCGCCGCTGATACCCCGGTCGCATCTGCGGAGCCATGCGATTTGACGACTGTGCCGTTCAGGCCGAGAAACACCCCACCATTCATGCGGCGCGGGTCCATGCGTTTCTTCAAGCGCTGGAGCGGCGCTGTCGATGCGAGTGCGCCGATCTTCGAGGTCAGATTGGCGGTGAATTCCTCGCGCAGCGTGTCGGCGATGAGCTTTGCCGTGCCCTCGCCGGTTTTGAGCGCGATATTGCCGGTGAATCCGTCGGTGACGATGACATCGACATGCGCGGAGGCGAAATCGCTGCCCTCGACGAAACCGACATATTCGTAGCGGCCCAGTGACGCGGCCTCGGCGATGAGCTGTGCGGCTTCCTTGATCTCGGCGCGGCCCTTGTGATCTTCGGTGCCGACATTGAGAAGGCCAACGCGCGGCAGGGGCGCGTCAAAGGCGTTGCGGTAATAGGCCGCCCCCATCAGCGCATATTGCAGCAGCGATTCTTCATCGGCGCGCACATCCGCGCCCACATCGAGCAATGTGTTATAGCCGCTCTCCCCGCGCGAGGGCCAGAGACAGGCAATCGCCGGACGCGTGACGCCAGTGAGCTTGCGCAAACGCAGCATCGCGACCGCCATCAGCGCGCCGGTATTGCCGCAAGAGACGGCGGCCTGTGCCTCACCGTCGCGCACGGAGCTGAGCGCGGACCACATCGAGGTGTTCTTGCCACGCCGCATGACCTGGCTGGGCTTGTCATCCATGCGCACGACATCCGGGCTATGCTGGATGCGGGTGCATGTCGCCAGATCAGGCCGGGACGCGAGCAGTGGCGACAAGATTTTCTCATCGCCATGCAGGATGAAGTCGAGCGCCCCGTTGCGGGCCATGGACTGCGCGCATCCCTCAACGACTGCGGACGGCCCTTGATCGCCGCCCATCGCGTCCACGGATATCGTGATTTTCTGAGTTGATGCGTGCGTCATGCAATCATGGGCGCTTGCCCCCGGCTGCTCCGGCTCACCGGAGCAGGCCGCCTCAGGCCGCGTCGTCGTCCAGATCGACGGTGCCCGTGGATGCGATCACTTCGCGATCCGCGTAAAACCCGCAGGAGGGGCAAACGTGATGCGGGCGCTTGAGTTCGCCGCAATTGGGGCATTCATTCGGGTTCGCAGCAACCAGCGCGTCATGTGCGCGGCGCATGTTGCGGCGGGAGCGGGTCACGCGGTTCTGTTGAACAGCCATGTCAAACCTCTGTTGTCAGGGCATCGCGACACATACCCGGATCAGGGCCGTCCCGACGCATAAGTTAGAAGATGCGAATTTGGCGCGGCATACACGGATTGCCCGCTGCTTCCAAGCCCTGTTTTCGCAAGCCGCGCAAAATAGTGATCCTCGCGTGGGGTGCAAGCCCTAATCTTCCTGCGCCGGATCGGGGGGCAAGTCCGACGCGATCTGTGCTTTCAGCGCGGCGAGCGCAGCAAATGGCTTGCGCGGGCCTTCTGTGATGGGCTCCTGTCCGCTGGGGGCGGCTGCGAGGGCACCGGATTCGGACATCTCTGCACCGGGCGCCCGCACGAAGGCAGGCAGCGCCAGTGCCAGCGCTTCAATCGCCAGTGCCGAGATATCAATCACCTGACCAAGCGGTTCGATCGTATCATCAGCGGGCATTTCGATCTCCAGCCCGTCGGGTTCCGGCAAATCCGCAATGAACTGGCGCTGGATCTCCTCATCGATTCGCGTCGTCACAGGTGCGAGCGTCACGGCGCAACTCTGCACCACGGTCGCACCCAACGCGCCGGTCAATTCCCAATCCTGCGCGGCCAGCGGGCGCAGGGTCGCAGAGAGCCGGAATTTCTTCAGCCCCTCGATCCCGAGAAACGCTGCGATCTCTGCGCGAGTCTCTGCATCCGGGGCGAGGTCGATGCTGCGCGATTTGCGCCCGCCCAGTTGCGCGACCCTGAGCGGGGGCATCAATGATGGCGGGGTCGGGGTCTGGTCGGTCACGGCGGTCTGTTCCTGATTGCTCACTGCACTTCGCCCAGAGATATAGGCAATTGCGTTCCATTCTTGAAGTGTGACGCGTCCTTCTGTATCCCTATGGGCAAATGAACGCGCGGGCAACTGAGCGACACCAGATGCTTTGCCTGAGCAAAGCAGGCGAAACAAGGGACTGACAGGCAATATGAAACAGCGCGCATTCTGGATTGCCTTGTCCCTGGGGTTGCTGGTGTCTGTCAGCGCTTGCAGCCCGATCAAGCGCTATCATGGCTACGCGCCTGATGATCGTCAGCTTGCCGCGATTGAAGTCGGCAGGTCGACCCGTGACACTGTGGCCGAAACCATCGGACGCCCCGGCGTGACAGGCGTGATGGAAGGCTCTGCCTGGTATTACGTGCAAAGCGACTGGCGCCATGATGGCTGGCGCGCGCCCGTCGAGGTCAATCGGGAAGTGGTCATGATCTCCTTTGACGCTGCTGGACGGGTCAGCAATGTCGAAAGGTTCGGGCTTGAGCAAGGTCAGGTCGTGCCGCTCTCGCGGCGTGTGACCTCCGGCGGGCCATCCGGTGGCACGCTTCTGCGGCAGTTGTTGTCGAATTTCGGGCAGTTCAACCCGGCGCAGGCGCTCGGCGGGTAGCCCGCTATGGGTATTCCCGAGGCGCGCGATCCGTCTGCCAACCAAGGGAAGGCGGCGCGCGTGTCGGAGGCATCTGGCGATAGGGCAAGTTCGGTGCCGGAGGGTGACCGGCAGGGCTGGCAAATGATGCTGGGTTCCTTGCAGGTGGGTCTGGCGCAGACGCCCGAGGATTTTCGTGCCGTGCAATCGCTGCGCTCCGCCCGGTTTCGCGGCTCTGATATGCTCAGCGACATGGACCGCTTTGACCCGCTCTGCCTGCATCTTCTCCTGCGCAGCGCAGGGACAGGCTGCGTGATCGCCACGGCACGCACACGTCTGCTGCGTGGGACTGCGGAGTTGCAAGCGAGCTACACGGCACAGTTCTACGACCTGAGCCCTCTGTCAGCGGCGATGCAGCCCTGTCTGGAGATCGGGCGCATCTGCATTGATCGCGCGCATGTGCAGGACCCCGATACGATGCGCGCCATTCTGGCCGGGATCAGCCGCCTAGCGCTTGACAGTGGCGCGCAGATGTTGTTGGGCTGTGCATCATTCCCCGGCGCGGATGCCGCACGGCACAAATCCGCGCTGGCCTATCTCTCAGCGCGTCATATCGGCCCCGAGGGCCAGGGTCCCGCGCGGCGGGCGGAGCGCGATTGCGTGGCGCTTGCGCCGCAGATGGTGGGAGATCATGCGCAGGGTTTGCGCGGCGTGCCGAAATTGCTGCGCCTCTATCTGAGCCTCGGGGGGTGGGTGTCGGATCATGCGGTGCTTGATCATGACCTCGATACAGTGCATGTTTTTGCCGCAGTTGAGATCGCCCGCATCCCGGCGCGGCGCAAGCGCGCTCTGCAGGCATTGGCGCGGATTTGACGCAAGGCCGTTTTTCTTGCCAAGGGACGTTGTGTTTCGTGCTATCCTGATTATGTCTCGATGGCCGGAGTAGAACCGGCTGAGCTTTGGGAAGGAAGAGAATGTCTGCGCGCAGTGAACAGAAGCCTCAGTCACAGGTCGGTGTTTCGCGATTGGACCCCGTCTGGGAAAGGCTGCGGACAGAGGCTGAACGTGCAGTCGTGACCGAGCCGCTTCTGGGCGGCGTGTTTCATTCCTCGATCCTGCACCACAAGACACTGGAGCAGGCGCTGTCTTTCCGGCTCTCGCAAAAGCTGGCTTCGGCGGAACTCTCAGAGCAGATCCTGCGCGAGACGATGGACGAAGCCCATGCGGTCGACGCCACTCTCGGCGAAGCAGCGCGGGCGGATATCGTGGCGACCTATGAGCGCGATCCGGCCTGCACGCGGTTTTTGCAACCGCTTCTGTTCTTCAAAGGGTTTCAGGCTGTGCAGGCCTACCGGATCGCGCATTGGCTCTGGTCCGGGGGGCGGCTCGACTTTGCCAGCCTGATCCAGATGCGGGTCTCGGAATGCTTTGGTGTGGACATTCACCCCGGCGCGACCATTGGCAAGGGCATCATGATCGACCATGCACATTCCATCGTGATCGGTGAAACTGCCGTGGTGGGCGACAATGT
>PXDM01000529.1 GCA_003565055.1 Paracoccaceae bacterium | reverse complement strand
CGGTTCTATGTGATTCCTGACGCGAATCGCTCACGAAAACTCTCGCTGCTCTGGCAGGCGGCTTCTACAGTTGTTCTCGTGATGCGTGAGCGGCCGGACGTGGTCGTGACGACAGGCGCGTCGCTGGGCTATTTCGCCATGGTTATGGGAAAGCTTTTCGGTGCCCGCACGATCTGGATAGACAGCATCGCAAACGCGGAGGAAATGTCTCTCTCGGGTAGGCGTGCCGGACGGTTTGCGGATCTTTGGTTAACACAGTGGCCGGAACTCGACCGTGAGCACAGTTCGGGTAAGCGCTCCCCGATATTCCGGGGTTCAGTGCTATGATATTCGTGACCGTTGGAACGCAGTTGCCGTTCGATAGGTTGATCCGTGCGGTCGATGGGTGGTGTGGACAGCGCCGGGTGGAGGCGTTCGCCCAGATCGCCGAATCGGGTCCTCAGGGCTACGTGCCGAGCTGGATGGCGTGGCAGAATTTCCTCAGTCCCGAGGAGTTCAATCAGAAGTTTGCTGGGGCGGATCTCGTCATCGCCCATGCGGGTATGGGTTCGATCATCTCGGCGCTTGTCGCGGGAAAGCCGGTCGTGATTATGCCACGGCGCGTCGCGCTGAATGAGCACCGCAATGATCACCAAATGGCAACCGCTGAGAAATTCCGGAATAGGCCGGGTGTCTATGTGGCGATGGACGAAGCCGAACTTCCGACGGTTGTGGAATCGGCGCTGTTGGGTTTGGGAGGCGAGCGTCAGCAGTTGGCCCAGTATGCGAGTCCGCTGTTGATCGAAACGGTTCGGAAGTTTATTTTATATGGGACCATGAATGAGAATGCCTCATAAAGAACGCGTTCGAAAATCCCACGGAAGGAGAGAGCACGCGGATATGAAGAACGGGGGGCGGGCTGATGGTTGGTGTGGTTGCGCGTCTAAAGTCGGCCGATACGGCGGCTGGCGCATTGAGCATTGCGCGGCGGTTCAGGGACCAAGCGGTGCGGGAGTCAAGGCGCCACAACATAGTGTAGTTCCTTGTTACGCCTCGACACAGCGACTGCTCGCTTGCCAGCGTAAAAGTAGTGTTTAACCGTCCTGCGCGCCATTTCGAGCATGCCGATTGGGCCATCTGCAGACCAAGGCGAAAAGAGCAAACACCATGGCCCATATACGCGAACTGACCAATCTGTTGCCGCAACCCGTCCGCTTCGGGTTGCGTAAAGTGCTTTTTTATGGTGCAAGGCACCGGTGCGTTCTTTGTCTGAGCGATGTGCGCGAATTCCGCGCGCATGGCGGGGGAGCGGAGGTGCTGGATTTACGGCAGGTGGTTGGCGGAATAAGGCGAGAGGGCGATCGCTGCCCCGTCTGCCATGGGGTCGATCGCACGCGGCTGATTATGTTTTATCTTTCGATCGAGGCCGATTTGGGCAAGTCGTCCCTGCGCGTGCTGCATGTCGCACCAGAGTTCGGGTTGTACCTATGGCTCAAACGCCAGCCCAAGGTGGAGTATTTTGCCACTGACTTCGACGCGGTGCGCTATCGACATATCGAAGGCATTCGCCCGGCCGATCTGACGGCAGCTCCCTTTCCCGACGAGAGTTTCGACGTGGTCATCTGTAGCCATGTGCTGGAGCATATCCCGGACGATCGCAAGGCACTCGCTGAATTGCTTCGCATACTGAGGCCCGGCGGGCGAGCGCTGCTGCTGACCCCCTTCGCTCTGGATGGAAAGGGCACCGAGGAAGATCCGGCCCTTAACGACCCTGTTGAACAGGACCGCCGCTTTGGCCAGTGGGACCATGTGCGCCTCTATGACCGCGAGGATTTCCTGAGTAGGATGCGCGCCGTGGGGTTCGATGCCGCGCTATTCGACGCGTATGGCACCGATTCCGCGCGGGCGGCAGCGCTGCACCTCAACCCTCTGGAAAAGCTGCCCATTGGTCGCAAACCTGCCGCCTGATCCGCTGGGCAGATGAAACCCGATATCAGCGTTGTTATCCCGCATCTGAACCAACCCGTGGCCCTGGCTCGGTTGCTGCAAAGCCTGGATGCACAGGATGCGGGCAATGTACGTTTTGAAATCATTGTTTCCGACAACGGCTCGCGAGCCCCACTGCCCGCCGAGATCACCGCTCGCCCCGGTCTGCGGACAGTGTCCACGCAGACCCCTGGCCCCGGGCCTGCGCGCAACGAAGGCGTGGCTGTGGCGCGCGGCGCGATCCTGGCCTTCACCGATTGCGACTGCATTGCAGATCCGGGTTGGGTCGCCGCCATCGCGCGGCACTTTGCAAAACCCGCCGCGGCCCCGGTCATCGGCGGTGAGATTTTCATCGCCCGGCGCGGCTTGCGGTGGGACGCGCTGGAGGCCTATGAATCCATCTTCGGCTACCGTCAGCATCTGTATATCAAACGCGATCATTTCGCGGCCACGTGCAATCTGGCCATGCGGCGCGCGACGTTTGAATCCGTCGGCGGCTTCGGTGGGCTGGAGTTGGCCGAAGACCGCGACTGGGGCCAGCGCGCCCATGCACTAGGTATGGCACATCAATTCGTGCCAGAGATGCGTATAGCCACCCCGGCGCGTCGCAGCTTTGCCGAACTAGGGCGGAAATGGGACAGGCAAGTGGCGCATGAATACGAGTTTGTGCGCAGCCCGGCCGGGCACTTGCGCTGGATTCTTCGGGCGCTTGCCATTGCGGCCTCGCCCATGATGGACATCCCGCTGATCGTGCGCAGTTCCCGGGTGGAGGGGCTGCGCGCGCGACTGCTGGCCTTCGGGACGCTGGTGCGTATCCGGTTGCACCGGACGCGCCGGATGCTTTACATCGCCTTTGGCGGGGACCGGCGTGCGCTTGCCGAAAGCTGGCGCAGTGGCGAGGCCGCTAAATGACCGCCGGTGTGCCCGATCTGGCAATCATCATCATCAGCTACAACACCCGCGACATGACGCTCGCGGCCATCGCCTCGGCCAAGACCGAAACCCGCACGCCACATGAGATCGTGGTGGTCGACAATGCCTCGGAGGATGGGTCCGCCAACGCCATTGCGCAGGCTCACCCCGATGTTCGCCTGATCCGCGAAAACACCAACCATGGCTTCGGCCCCGCCCATGACATCGCGCTTGCGCACAGCCGCGCGCCTTGGGTCTTGCTGCTGAACCCCGATACGATCGTGCTTGACCGCGCGATCGACCGGCTGCTGCATTTCGCGCAAGCGCAACCTGCCGCGCGGATATGGGGCGGGCGGACTCTTTACGCCGATCGCACGCTGAACCCGACGTCGTGCTTCGCACGCATGACGCTGTGGTCGGTGCTGTGTCGCGTGACGGGGTTGAACGGGGTGTTCCGTCGCTCGGCCCTGTTCAATTCCGAATACTACGGCGACTGGCCCCGCGACAGCGTACGCGAGGTCGATATCGTTACCGGTTGCTTTTTCTTGATCCGCCGCGATTTCTGGGATCATCTGGGCGGGTTCGATCCGGCCTTCATCATGTATGGTGAGGAGGTCGATATGTGCCTGCGTGCCCGCCAATTTGGCGCGCGGCCGATGGTGACACCGGATGCGACGATCGTCCACTACGGCGGGGCAAGTCAGGCGGTGCGGGCAGACAAGCTGGTACGCCTGTTGCAGGCGAAGATGGAACTGATCAAGCGCCATTTTCCTGCGCGGTCGCGGCGCGCAGGGCTTTGGCTGTTCCGTCTCTGGCCGTTGTCGCGCCGCATCGGCTATGGCGCAAACGCGTGGCTCAAGAGGTCCGACCAGTTTGCGCTCCAGGCTGACATCTGGGCAAAGGTCTGGGCGCGGCGCGCCGAATGGGAAAACGGCTTCGGCTGAAGGATTGGTAAGGGCGATATTGTCGCTGCCAAGACACTTTGCCTACACAGAGGGGGCGCTGTTGGCCGGGCGACTCCTGGGGCTTTGCTATCCGTGCCTCAGAGGCGTCTACGGTTGGAGGCAGTTTTGATATGCGAATTCGTACACTCCTGCCAATGGCTTGCGACGGGGTGGGTCCGAGCCAGACGTGCCTCAACATTGTGAGAGGGATGAACGAAGCGGGCGCCACGATAGATGTGTTTGTGAATCGCATGCGTATCCCTCGAGCGGACCTGCCAGTCAGATCCTTGTTGTACGCCCCGTTCAGCAGAATTCCGTACCCGTTGGTGAGAGGGCCGCTGACGAAGGTCCTCGAAAACTGGTACTTGCGGACTCTCGCCGATGAAGACGTGGCGTACCTCTGGCCTACTGCCTCGCTTCATATCCACAGGGAGATTCACCGCCGATCCATCCCCATCGTTCTCGAAGGCATCAACACCCGGATGAAGTCCGCCAAGGTGATCCTCGAAAGAGCGTATGCCGAATTCGGGGCGCCAGCGCAACACGAAATTACAGAGGCCCGGATACGCGAAGAAGAGGAGAAGCTGTCGCTGGCGACCGCGATCTTTGCGCCGAGCCCAGGCGTCGAGACTGCACTCGAGGGGCTTCCCATCGCCGCTGGCATGATACGCACCAGTTACGGCATTGATGTTCCCCCTGTGCTTCCCCCGTTGGCGAGATCGCACCAGCAGAATAAGGTAGTCTTTCTTTTCTGCGGCTACGCGTGTGTTCGCAAGGGTATCCACCGCATCCTGGAGCTTTGGCCACGGATGCCGTCGACGGCGCAGCTCCGTATCGTGGGTCGAATCGAACCGGTGATTGGTGAACGATTTGCATCCATTCTGTCTTCGGGTCGGGTAGAGCTGGTCGGGTTTGTAGACGATGTTGCGACGCAATTTGCGACCTCAGACGTGTTCGTGCTGCCTTCCCTCGAGGAAGGCGATCCGCTTGTCACTTACGAGGCCGCGATCCATGGATTGCCGGTTCTGGCGTCGCCCATGGGTGCTGGGCGCATGCGGGATGCCGCCTGGGTGGTCGACCCCGGGAGCCCAGACGGGCTTCTGGCAGCGCTCCTTTCCCTCCATGACTCGGCTGAGATGCGGCAACAATGGGGTGAGCGATCTCAACGCACCGTGACAGCCTTCGACTGGTCAAAGGTCGGCACGGAGCGATTGCATGGCCTTGAATCGCTGCTTCTCGCCGGTGGCTACTAGTGGCAAGCTCAGAAGGCGGCGTATGCACGTACCAGTTTCTTGCCAAGGCAGTTTCGGCTGAAATGTCTTTTCCAGTGTACGAATCATCAAGCCGCGTTTTGGCGGATTCCGCCGACGTTGTGTCGAGTTAAGTAAGTGGACCAAGTAGAACGATTCCAGGGCTTCGCTGACTATTACGGCCAAACGCTGCTGCATCCGCTCGCTCTTGCCGTCACGGTGATACTGATGGTGGCAGTGCTGTGGACCCCCCGTCGCTATGCGCTGGTACCGCTCCTTCTCGCGTTGACGACATTGCCGGTAGCTCAGCGCCTGGTGGTTGCGGGCGCGGATTTCACACTCTTCCGGATGCTCCTTCTTGCTTACCTTGTTCGCGTTCTCTTTCGCCAAGAGTGGCGGGGGATTACCTGGAATCGCCTCGACTCAGCGATCATCCTCTGGGTGGTATCCGGATTTACGATCATGACAATCCACTACGGGACGTTTGATGTAGTGGTGAATCGGGCGGGTTGGGCCTACAATATCATCCTTACCTATTTTGCCGGTCGATTTCTGATTCGGCAGTGGGACGAGCTATTGGTCCTTGCCAAAGCGGCGGTCGTCATCAGTGTCCCAATGGCCGCAGCGTTTGTGTACGAATGGTTGACTCAATACAATATGTTTCACGTATTTGGCGGGGTCCGCGAAAATACATGGATGCGCGATGGCGTGCTCCGCTGCCAAGGGCCATTTGCGCATCCGATCATTGCGGGTACGTATTGGTCGGCTCTGCTACCGCTTATGTGGATGCTGTGGAAGGGGGAGGGGCAATCTCGCGTTTTAGTGGTCATTGGAACTGCCGCCGGGTTGCTAATCATCGCATCGACGGGGTCAAGCACGCCGCTCCTGGCGCTAATGGCAGCGGTGTTTGGTGCAGCGATCTTCATTGTGCGCGACCACCGCACCAAGATCTGGGTCGGGTTTTTCGCCGGTCTTTTCATTCTGCATTTCTTCGTAATGAAGACACCCGTGTGGCATCTGATTTCCCGCGTAGATCTTGTCGCTGGGTCCACGGGGTGGCATCGCTATGCGATCATTGATGCGTTTAT
>PXDM01000433.1 GCA_003565055.1 Paracoccaceae bacterium | reverse complement strand
GAAGCTGGTATTTCGACTGCGGCGCGAAGGTGGTCAGGCGGCCCGTGGCGATGACTTCCATACCCTCCTCAGGGCGCACCTCCATCTTGGCGACCTGCCCTTTCCAACTGACCGAGGCGATCACGGACCGGTCGTCTTTCAGGTCGAAATACATGTGGCCCGTGCGCGCGATCACCACGCGGCCCACTTCGCCGCGCACCCGCACACGCCCGAATTCCCCCTCAAGCACGCGCTTCACCGCGCCTGAAATCTCGGAGACCGAGAATTCCGGGGTGTTGCTGGGGGGCTCGTCGATCAGATCCATCCTGCGTCTCGTCCTTGTCATGGGCGCCGCCCCACCCTAGAACGCGCGGGCGGATTGGCCAAGAGAGGGCGGGCAATGAATATTCTGGTTCTGGGCAGTGGCGGGCGCGAACATGCGTTGGCCTGGGCGATCTTGCAAAACCCCAAATGCGACCGGCTGATCTGCGCGCCCGGAAATGCGGGGATGGAGGCGCTGGCGGAATGCGCGGATCTGGACATTTGCGATGGCAGCCAAGTCGTCGAGTTCTGCAGCGACAATGCCATTGATTTCGTGGTGATCGGCCCCGAGGCCCCGCTGGCTGCTGGTGTCGCCGATGCGCTGCGCGCCGCCGGGATCACCTGTTTCGGCCCCTCGGCGGCAGCCGCGCGGCTGGAAGCGTCGAAAGCCTTTACCAAGGAGATCTGCGCCGCCGTCAATGCCCCCACGGCGGGCTATGCGCATTTCACGGATGCCGAGGCCGCGCGCGCCTATATCCGCGAACAGGGCGCGCCCATCGTGATCAAGGCCGACGGGCTGGCGGCGGGCAAGGGCGTGATCATCGCCATGACCGAGACCGAGGCCGAAGCCGCCATTGACCTGATGTTCGGCGGCGAATTCGGCGCGGCGGGGGCGGAAGTCGTGATCGAGGAGTTCATGGAGGGCGAAGAGGCGTCCTTCTTCATCCTCGTCGATGGCGAGACCTGTCTGGCGATTGGCACCGCGCAGGACCACAAGCGCGTGGGCGACGGCGATACTGGCCCCAATACGGGCGGCATGGGGGCCTATTCGCCCGCGCCTGTGCTGACCGACACGATTGCCGAGGCCGCGATGGCGCAGATCATCCGCCCCACCATGGCCGAGATGGCGCGGCGCGGGATGCCCTATCAGGGCGTGCTCTATGCCGGGCTGATGATCCGCGACGGGCAGGCGCGGCTGGTGGAATACAACGCCCGCTTCGGTGACCCGGAATGTCAGGTGCTGATGATGCGGCTCGGGGGTCAGGCGCTCGATCTGATGCTCGCTTGCGCCGAGGGGCGGCTGTCGGAGATGGCGGTCAACTGGGCCGAAGATCACGCGCTCTGCGTGGTGATGGCGGCGCGCGGGTATCCGGGGGCCTATGCGAAAGGCAGCGAGATCAAGGGGCTGGACCAATGCCCGGAGGACAGCGCGCATATGGTCTTTCACGCAGGCACCAAGGCCGAGGACGGGCGCGTTCTCGCGGCGGGCGGGCGGGTGCTGGGGGTGACGGCGCGCGGTGCGTCCTTGTCCGAGGCACAGGCGCGTGCCTATGCGATGGTCGATCAGATCGACTGGCCCGAGGGGTTTTGCCGCCGCGATATCGGCTGGCGCGCGCTGTAACGGGCGCGCTGGCGTCAACCGGGCGCGTCCTCTCTGCCCGTCTCGCGCGCGATGATCCAGCCATTGAGCCATGCAAGCCCTGCGAGGCTCAGCCCCAGCCCGAGGAACGCCCCGGCGCGCAGCAACCCGTCGAGTGCCGCCGCGTCGATCAGAAAGGCCTTGGCCGCCGCCAGACCCGCCAGCGCGAGCCCGATCTTGCGCAGATCCGCGCGCCCGCTGCGCAAGGCTGCGCCGAGCGCCAGAGCCCCGAGGATGAGCAGCGCGAACGTATAGGCGTAGAGTTCCCCCTGCGCGATGCCCTTGGCCAGCGCGATATCCGGGCCTTGCCAGAGATGCCGGATCATGCTCCCCAGCCAGAGCCCGGCCAGCGCCCAGGCCAGCAGTTGATGGCTCTGCACACGGGCCATGGTCCAGATGAGGATCGCCGGGATGAGATAGGCCAGCGCGAGATCATTCAGCACTGGCCAGCCGGCAACAGGCGTGGCGAAGGGCGCGCCCTCGATGAGCGGTGAGGCGGGATAGATCGCGGCTGCGAAGAGCGCCACCCCCGCCAGTCCCGAAAAGCCCCAGACCAGCACAAGCCGCAAGCGCCGCAGCACCGGCAGCGCCAGACGCCGCGCCTGCGCCCCTGCCAGTACGATCAGCGCGCTGGCATAGAGGCCCAGTTGCGCATGCGTGCCAAGCTGGTCAGGCAGGAGCCGCGCGATCACCAGCGCGGCTGCAATCGCGGCGCAGGAGACGACCGTGGTTTCCAGAACCCCGCGCGTATAGACGCGCAGCTTCGTCGCGGGGAGGCTCTGGAGCATCCAGAGCGCCAGCGCGGGCCCGGCCAGTGTCGCCATGAGCGAGAGCAGGAAATCCACAAGGCTCGCGCCCCCGGTGCGCCACAGGATCTGCAGATCGAGATGCCAGAGCAGGCCCGGATCGACCACCAGCCGCCAAGTCAGCACAAACGCCCCGAGGATCTGAAACGCCCCGAGCGACGGAATATCGAAACGCCGGTCCATGGCCGCCGCCGCGACCATCAGCACGGCCAGCGCGACGGTCAGCGCGGCAGTGCTCAGCACCAGCATCAGCGCGAAGGCCAGAAGCGCGAAGGCCATGCTGGCAGCAGCCCCGAGCCGTGGCCCCTGCCCCGCGTCGCGCGCCGCGTAGCGCAGCGCAAGCCATGTGGCCGCCCCCGCGAGCGCCATGGCATGGAGCGCCCAGACATAGCTGCCCAAGCTTGCGGCCGGTTGCCATGTCGTCTCCAGCGCGACCAAAGCGCCGCCCGGAAGGATCAGCCCGGCCAGCGTGAAGGGGGCAAAGCGACCGGGGTCCTCCACCTCACCGCGCCAGATGTATGCAGCACCGCCGAGGACGCACAGAATCAGCAGGTGCGCGGGATGCAGGGGCTGGATCGCGTCGAAAAAAGCGGTCTCGACCGGCCCCATGGTCCAGCCCTGCCAGCCGATCCAGAGCGGGAAGGCGAGAAGCGGCAGCACCATCTGATCCGCCAGCGCCGGCGCACGCCGCGCCCAGACCGCGACCAGCCCGGCCAATACAGCAATCGCGACCGGCCCTGCCAGACCCGGCGACAGCAGCGCCAGCGCGAAAGCGGCGAGCGCGGTGGCGCAGAAACTGGCACGCACGCCGGGCGCAGGCGTGGCACGCTGCAAGGCGCGCGGGCCAGTGACGACCGGCATGACATAGCCGAAGGGTATGGTCATCGCGGCCCCTGCAAGGAGAGTGATCGCCAGCGAGAAGATCAGCTCATCCCCGCCCGCGAGCCGCCAGAGGGTGATTGCCCCCATCGGGCCTGCAATCGCGAGCCATGTCACCCAACCCCAGCGGCGTCGCGCGTCGATGGCCATCCCGGCGAGCGCGAGCAGCGCGAAATACCCGAAGAGCGAGGCCGGAGGCGGGCCGTCACCGCCCAACAGGAAGGGCACAGCCGTGCCTGCGACAAGGCCCAGCGCCGAAAGCATCGGACCATGCAACCAGCCCAGCGCAATCGCTGCGAAAGACAGCGCTGCCAGCGCAACCAGCGCCAGCACCGGGCCGATCATTGCATAGAGATGCAGCGCCGCCAGCACTGCCGCCATCGCGATGACCAGCCCTGCGCCGGTCAATGTCGCAGGCAGGGTCGGCCCCGCAAAGGGCCTGCCGCGCAGCCATTCCCCGGCGATGGTCAGGAGCGCCGCCAGCGCCAGCGCGAGCCCGATCTGCATCTCTTCGGTCATCCGCCCGGTCTCGATGGCATATTGCAGCAGAAAGATGCCCGACAGGACCAGCGCCGCGCCTGCGACCGGATAAATCCAGTTGTCGCGCAGCCAAAGCGTCAGGCGATCAAGGGCGGAGGGGGGCGCGTCGGTCGCGCGCGTCGGTGCCTGCGCGGCAGGCGGGGGAACAGGCGCTTCTGCCTGCGCGCCCCGGCTCCACGGGGTTTGCGCGGGCCGCGCTTCCGCCTCACTCAGCGCCACGCCTTTTGGCCCCAGCGACGCGCGCAGGTCTTCCAACTCGCGCTCCAGCCGCGTCATGCGCGCGCGGAAACTCAGCACAACCCAGAGCAGCGCTCCGGCCAAAACGAGACCCCAAAAATCTGTCATAACACTCAGTTCAGAGGCACCGGACCTCTGCCTGTCCAATTTGTTTCAAATGTTCCTTAAAATACCTGTGGAATGTGGCATGTTTCTGACCATGAAGGCAAGGAGTCATGGCGTTATTGCGCGACGACCTACCGTTCGGGCGTGTCAGCGCCGCGCCGAAGAGCTGTTACCCGCCACTTGGCCGCACAGCCTCTGATTGTAAAATCAAAGAGTACGCGTCAGATCCCGGCCCAGACCGCGCGCGGGACCATCACCGCCCCCCGCGCCAGAAGCCGCGCTGTACGGGTCAGGCCCGTCGCGTGGATGTCGAGACCGTCTTCGGTCGCGTTGAAATCCAGCAAGACATCCAGCGCCCCCGAGGGATGCTCGATCTGCATCGCGACCGGGCCCGTGGCCGCAGGCACATGCGCCAGCCCGTCGGCCACCGACCCTTTGAGCACGGCGCAGGCGGCAAGACATTGCCCGCCCGTCACGGCCATGCTCGGATGGCAGGCCCAGGGTGTGAGGTAGCGCACGCGCAGGCTGCCGCCCGCGACCGGGGCCGAGATCAAGCCCACCTTGGGCGTCACGGAGCCGGACACATCCGCGCCGAGCCCCATCATCGGGCCTGCCTTGCGCCGCAGCGCCTCGATCCGCGCAAGTCGCCCGGTATCCGCGTCGATGACGCCCGGCGGCTCATCTCCGCGCAGGCCCAGATCCGCCGCGCGCAGGATCATCATCGGCATGGCCACATCCATCAGCGTGACCTCGATCCCGTCGATCACATCGCGCGCATGGCCCGTCGGCAGCATGGCCCCGCACAGCGTGCCGACCGTGCCCATGAAGCTGAGCGCGACCGGCGCGGCGCTGCCCGGCAGACCGTCCAGACTGTAGCTGCCGTCATAGCTGACATGCCCCTCTGGCGTCTGGACCACAGCATCGACCAGCGCGCCCGTATTGACAGCGCGGATGCGCAGGCGGGTCTCAGGCCCGTCGACCGCGACCAGCCCCATCTCTATCGCCGCAGGCCCCACCCCGGAGAGGATATTCCCGCAAGTGGGCCGGAAATCGACCTCTTCACGCATCGGGTCAACCTGAGCGAAGAGATAATCGACATCGACCCCGGCCATGGATGAGCGCGAGAGAATGGCGACCTTGGTGGTCACAGTCGCACCGCCCCCGATCCCGTCGATATTGAGCGCATGACCCGAGCCCAGCACCCGGCGCAACACGGCCGCCAGTTGCGCGCGATCCGTCGGCAGGTCGGCGGCGTTGAAATAGGGGCCGCGCGACGTGCCACCGCGCATGAAGAGAAACGGGATTTCAGTTTGCATCGCTTGTCTCAGCTGAAGGGCCAGGGGAGCCGGTAGAGCTCTTGCAGCACCCCGCCCGGAAAGCGCATGTTCAGCGCCGAGGCGAGGGTGAGCACAAAGCCCGTGCAGCCTGCGGTGAGGATCAGCGTCATCAGCCAGCTTGCCTTGGCCCGCAATTTCAGGAAGGCCACGAAGAAACTGACCAGCGCGATGACGAAGCCGAACACTGCGGTCAGCGCGACCAGAGCACCCACCCAGGCCAGCGCGCCGATGGTGGAGCTGAGCACTTCGTTTTGCGCCTGCGCCTCATGCTCGGTATCGCTTGAAACCGGATGATTGGGCTTGCCGAAGACCAGCAAAGCCAGCACCAACGCTGTGAACCCTGCCCCGGCACAGGCCATGATCAGCGGAAAGACCTGACCGAGAAAGCTCTGCTGCAGGGCGTCATGGATACCGACCGCGAAGAAGGCCAGCGCGAGGCCCGCAAAGGCGATCTGCGGCGCGCGCGCACGGATATTCGCCGCCGGGCCCGTCGCGGGATCGCGTTCTTCGACCGCGAGGATCTCGGCCGGGCTCGCCTCGGAGACGCGGGCGCGCAGCCCCAGCCAGATGGAGCCTGCGGTGATCCCCATGATGATCATGACGCCGGTGCGGGTCAGGAATTCCCAGCCGTAGAATTGCACGGCCTGATAGAGATAGGTCTCTGCCTGCGTCGCCAGCACGAAGCCGATGAGCAGTGCCG
>PXDM01000300.1 GCA_003565055.1 Paracoccaceae bacterium | reverse complement strand
TATCGGCCCCAGCAGCAAAGGCCTTGTCAGAGCCTGTGATGACGATACAGCGTACCTTGTCATTCTTGTCAGCGGCGTGCAGAGCCTCGGTCAATTCGCCCATCAGGGTGCTGTTGAGAGCATTAAGCGCATCGGGGCGGTTCAGGCGGATCAGTGCGACATGATCTTCAATATCGACGATCAGCGTTTCATAGGCCATGGATGGCACCTTGTTTGTTGCGAATGGTGCCGAGCCTTAACAGCTTGAGCCTTGGGATCAAGTCATCTCTGACAGGCCGCACAATAGAAGCTTGAACGCCCCGATTGCACGATCCGGCGCACAGTTTCCGGGCAATTCGCACTGACGCAGGCCGCGCCTTCGCGCCCGTAGACGCGGAACGCGTGCTGGAAATATCCAAGCTCGCCATTGGCCTGACGGTAATCGCGCAGCGACGAGCCACCCGCCGCGATGGCCTCTTGCAGCGTCGCGCGGATCGCCTCGGTCAGCGCCTCGATGCGCGCGGGGCCGATGCGCCCGGCGGCACGGCGCGGATGGATGCCTGCACGAAACAGCGCTTCGCAGACATAGATATTGCCCAGCCCCGCGACGATTCGCTGATCGAGCAGCGCGGCTTTCACGGGCGTCTTGCGCCCCGCAAAGCGCGCCTTGAGGAGATCCGCGTGAAAGCTGTTGCCCAAGGGTTCCGGCCCCAGAGACGCGAGCAAAGGATGGGTTGCAAGCTGGTCCGTGGACCAGAGATCCATCGCACCGAAGCGGCGCGGATCATTGAAACTCACCCGCGCGCCATTGGCCATGTGGAAGATCACATGATCATGTTTTTCCACGGCGGGATGCTCAAAATGGAACTGCCCCGGCACATGCGCGGCCGCGAGCCCGGAGATGACCATGCGCCCCGACATGCCCAGATGGATGAGCAGGCTCTCGCCCCGATCCAGATCGGCAAGGATGTATTTCGACCGCCGACGCAGTTGCATCACCCGCGCCCCGCTGACCCGAGCGGCCATATCCGGCGGAAACGGCCAGCGCAGATCCGCGCGGCGCAGCTCCAGCCGCGCGATCACCTCGCCTTCCATCGCGGGCAAAAGACCCTGCCGGACTGTCTCGACCTCGGGCAATTCGGGCATGGTGGGTCTGTCCTTTTCAGTCATGGGGTCGCATTGTATCGCCCGTGTTTCTTCCTATAAGGAGTGGGGAAGCGCCCCGGCAAGGGGCAGCAGGCGGAGAGCGGCACAGATGACCGGGACAGAGAAAACCACACATTTCGGGTTTCAGACCGTGGAAGAGGACCAGAAAGCAGGACTGGTGCGCGGGGTCTTTACCAGTGTGGCGTCGAAATATGATGTGATGAATGATCTGATGTCGCTGGGCATCCACCGGGTCTGGAAAGATGCGATGATGGACTGGCTCGCGCCGCGTGCAGGTCAGCATCTGCTGGATGTGGCGGGCGGCACGGGCGATGTGGCCTTCCGCTTTCTTGGCCGCGCGGGGCCGGGCGCACGCGCCACCGTGCTCGATCTGACCGCGTCAATGCTGGAGGAAGGCCAGAAGCGTGCCGAGGCCGAGAACATGGCCGATGCGCTCGACTGGACCGAGGGCGACGCGATGGCCCTGCCCTTCGCCAATAACAGTTTCGATGTTTACACGATCAGCTTCGGCATCCGCAATGTGACCCGGATCGAGGAGGCTTTGTCCGAGGCGTTTCGCGTGCTCCGCCCCGGCGGGCGGCTGATGGTGCTGGAATTCAGCCAGATCCCCAATGATCTGATGCAGAAAGCCTATGATCTCTATTCGTTCAACGTGATCCCGCCGATGGGCAAGCTGGTGACGGGCGACCGCGACAGCTATCAGTATCTCGTCGAATCGATCCGCCGCTTTCCCGATCAGGACCGTTTCGCCGCGATGATCCGCGCAGCGGGCTTCGAGCAGGTCAAATATCGCAACTTGTCGATGGGCATCGCGGCGCTGCATTCAGGTTGGAAGCTCTGAGATGTTTCGCAGCATCTTCAACCTCTGGCGACTGATCCGCACAGGTGCCACATTCGAGCGCACAGGCGCCATGGCCGAAGTGCTGGGGGCGATGAACGCGCCGCCGCGCCTTCGGGTGGCCGCGCGTGTGCTGGGCTGGCCCTTCAAGCCACTGGGATTGCGCGGCGATCCGGCCCTGCCGCCACTGACACGCGCCCTGACGGCGCTGGGGCCTGCCTATATCAAATTCGGCCAGACACTTGCGACGCGCCCCGATGTGGTCGGTCAGGATCTGGCCGATCAGTTGCGCTATCTGCAGGACCAACTGCCCCCTTTCCCGCGCGAAAAAGCGCTGGAGGTGATCGCCGAAGAGTTGGAGCGCCCCATCGACGCGCTCTTCTCCGAGGTCTCGGAGCCGGTCGCGGCCGCCTCCATCGCGCAGGTGCATTCGGCGACCCTGGCCGAGACTGGCGCGCGCGTGGCGATCAAGGTCTTGCGCCCGGGCATCGAGCGCGCCTTTCAGACCGATATCGACGCGTTTTATTTCGCCGCCAGCGTGATCGAATTCATCCTGCCCAAGACCCGTCGCCTGCGCCCGCGCGACGTGATCGCGCATTTCGAATCGGTGGTGCTGGCCGAGTTGGATTTGCGGCTGGAAGCCGCCTCGGCCTCGGAATTTGCCTCGAATATCGAACAGGATGCGGGCTTCAGCGTGCCCCTGCCCAACTGGAACCTGTCCTCGCGCCGGGTGATGGTGCTCGACTGGGCCGAGGGCGTGCCGATGGGCGACAATGCAGCGATTGACGCGCTCGGCGTCAGCCGGGCAGAACTCGGCACGCGGGTGCTGACGCTGTTTCTGCAGCATGCGCTGCGTGACGGTATGTTCCATGGCGACATGCATCAGGGCAATATGAAGGTGACGCCCTCGGGCGAGATCATCGCGTTTGACTTCGGCATCATGGGGCGCATCGACGGGTTCACACGACGCGCCTATGCGGAAATCCTCTTCGGGTTCATCCAGAAAGATTACCGGCGCGTGGCAGAAGTGCATTTCGAGATGGGCTATGTGCCCGCCGACCGCGATATCGACGAATTCGCCCGTGCCCTCAGCGCGGTCGGAGAGCCGATCTTCGGGATGGAAGCCCGCCATATCTCGATGGCGCGGCTGCTTGCCTATCTGTTCGAGGTGACCGAACGCTTCGGCATGGAAACCCGGACGGAACTGATCCTGTTGCAGCGCACGATGGTCGTGGTCGAAGGCGTCGCGCGCTCGCTCAACCCCGATATCAACATGTGGCACACAGCGCGCCCGGTCGTGGAAAACTATGTCCGCGAGAATATCGGCCCGAAAGCACTGGCACGCGATCTGACACGGTCGCTGCGCATCCTCAGCCGGTTCGGCCCGCATCTGCCACGGCTCGCCGAAAATGCGCTCATCGCGCAATCCCAGCCTGCGACTCCGCCAGCCAGCGCCGGGCGGATGAACCCGGTGACCGGAGCCCTCGTCGGCGGTGGGCTGGTCGCACTTGGCGTGGCGCTTGGTGCGCTGATCTAAACTGGCGGGAAGCTGAAGGATTCGTGCTTGTCACGCATCTTCGGCCGCATTGCGCGGCGTCTCAGGCCAATCCGGGGCGGCCAGCAACCTCCCCAACACATCATCAAGCCAGCATCGCGCCAGCAAGACCAGCATGGCCGGGGCGTCCATCCCCAGATCGACCCTGCCCGCCGTGACGCGGTTCGATGTGCCGATGATGCTGTCGGGCGCAAACTCCAGCCCCGCGATGGGCCAATGCAAGCCCTCGGACCGGCCCGTGACCCGCCCCATCGGGAAAAGCGAAAACCGCGCGTCCGCTTGCAGATCCAGCGTGATCTGCGGCGGGGCGAGAAAACAGAGATCCTCTGCACCCAGCAGTACCACGCGGGACCGCCCATGCCGGACCACTGACGACATGGCCGCCAGCGTATGATCAAGCCGCCCACCATCAAACCCAAGCCCGATGACCAGTGGCGCGCGGATCAGCCGCAGCGCCTTGTCCAGATCCGTGCTGTCCTGATCCGCGACATGAACGACCCGCGCGCCAAGCTCTGCCCGCACCCCCGGATCAATCGAATCCAGATCGCCGATGACGTGATCCGGCAGGTGGCCCAGCGCGCGCAGTTGGTTCGCCCCCCCATCCGCTGCGACCAGCACCGGCGCCAGAGGCAAGACCCGCGCCAGGTCCTCCCCCGCGACATCGCCCCCGCCGACGAGGGTGACACTGCGCTGTGTATCGACAACGGGACGCATTGAGATATTCTTCCAATTAAGTCGAATCGCCACATTCTTGGCCATATTCAGATCATTAAAATACCCAAGTCTGAACATGTAATCGCTCATCTTCTCCGCGATGTTGGTGCCATACAGGTAAAGAAAGCGAGCAAACTATGGTTGGTTCAAACAAGATACTGACAGTTTCCTACGGCACTTTCTCGTGCACGCTGGAAGGATTTGACGAGCCCTTTGGCACCATGAAAGCCATTGCAGAGTATTTCCGCGATCTCGCTTCCGAAGATCGCTATTTCGGTGCCGAACCGCCCACCCCGGATGCAGAGATGCTCCACAAGATCGCAGAGCGTGAAATCAAGCGCCGGGTCGAGGCACGGGTTCAGGAAAACAGTATCCTGCTGCGCCCGCATGCAGAGCCCGAAGCATCCGGCACCGCCGCCGCTGCTTTCGCGGCTGCAGCGCCTGTCGCAGCCGCAGCGCCCGTCGCGACGGCGGCCCCGGCTGCGACGGCGGCCGCGCGCGATGTTCCTGCCGACACAGAAGCGGCAGAGCAAGCACCTGCGCCCGAAGCGCCTGCCTCAGACATCCGCGCGGAGAAAGCTACGACCGAGACTCAGGCTGAAGCGCCTGCGGCGGCTGATCACGACGACGCCCCGGCGTCCATGCCCGAGGCTGCGGTCGCTGAAACGGTCGAGACCGCTCTGGACGACACGCCCGCGCTTGCGCCCGAAACAGAAAGCGCCGACGCGCCGACCGAGGAAAGCTTGGTCGAAGACGTCTTGCAGGACGCGCCTGAAATCGCCGACACCCCTTCGCCTGAAGATGCTGCGCCGATCGCCGATCCGGTTGTAGAAAATTCGGCCACGATCGAGGCTTCAGACGCCCCGTTCGAGACGCCGGTGCAAGCAGCCTTTGCCGCGCCGGAAGCCGAGGCTGCACAGCCGCAAAACACGGGCAAGCTGGACCTGAGCGCAAAGCTCGCACGTATCCGCGATGCGGTCGCGAAGGCGGCAGTGAAAGAGGACATGCCAGCACAGGACATGCCCAGCCCGGCCAGCGCATGGGTTGCAGAGCCTGAAACGGTCGATCAAGCCCTGGCGTCAGCAGGTGACATCGCCGCGCAGGACATGGCGCAAACATCAGTTGCGCAAGAAGACACAGCGCGCGCCGAGGATGCGTTGGATGACAGCGGTCTGTTTGATGAGGACGAAGCGCCATCGAGCCTTTCGGCCCATTTCGACAAGGTTGAAGATGACGCTGCCGATGAGTTGACCGTTTCCGAAGTCACGGATGCGCCCCTCGAAGACGACACGCCTGACACCGCAGATGACGCAGCGGGGGACGCAGGCCCGGAGGCTCTCTCCGACGAGAGCGCGCGTGAATTTGCTGACGAAACCGAGGCAACGCCAGAAGTTGACACGCGTGATCTCGAAGCCCTCGATGACATGCCGGCTGAAGTCGCCTTTGACGAGCCAGAGGAAGCGCCAGAAGCAGAGGCAGTTGCCTTTGCCGAGCCCGAAGCAGAAGCGGAAGCGGAAGCAGAAGCAGAAGCAGAAGCCGAAGCCGAAGCCGAAGCAGAGCCAGCGCTGCCTGAGATCGACGAACAAGGGCTGCGCTCGCAAATCCGGGGGCTTCTGGGCAATACAGGGCTCAATGATGAAGAGGAGAGCGATCTGGTCAATGAGTTGACCGAGATCGAAACAAAAGCCTTCAAAAAGAACCCCTCGAAAGCCCGCAAGATCTTTTCGGCGCTGATTGAGGACACGGACAATACCGCAGAACGCCTGCTCGAAACCGCGCGGTCGGAATTGGGTGAGAAAGATTCGCTGCGTCGGCGCGACACGTTCGAGCATATGCGCGTTGCCGTTGACGCTGCGCGCGCCGAAGAAGAAGCCAGCGGTCCACGCAGACGCGATCTTGCACAGGAAATCGAGATCGAGCGCTATCGTGGCGATATGGAAGCGCCTGCGCTCATGGAACCCGCAGTCGCCCGAATCAAGGATACCGCCGCGACATCCTCAAGAGCGGCGCCCTCCGAG
>PXDM01000237.1 GCA_003565055.1 Paracoccaceae bacterium | reverse complement strand
AGTGCCGCGACCATCGTCAGTGCCATCTGGCAGACCTGACGGGCGGCAGGGCAATGTGCGCGCGATCCACCTTGTTTCTTGGCCTCGTGCGGCCCCCGCAAATGCTGGGGCTGCCCATCCTTTATGCGGTCCTGTGGATTTTTGGCTCGGTGCTGGCCCTGATCTGGTCTCAGTCGCTCTGGGCCTTTGCCCTATCCGCTCTGGCCTACCCTGCGCTCTGGCTCGCCGCCCAATGGGACCCGAGTTTTGTCGAGGTTATTCGCGTGGTCTCCGAGCACACGCGGCCCACCCGAAACCGCAAAATCTGGGACGGAGATTCCTATGCCCCGTGACCTTGGCGCAGGCGCAGCCGCCGCGCATATCCTGCCCGCCTGGGCGGGCGATGAGGCCCGCCTCGCGCATCATCTGCCTTACGTCAAACTCGTCGATGATCACACGATCCTGACGCGCGGCGGCGAATATATGCAATGCATCCGGGTGAGCGGGACGAACAGCTTCACCGCCCCGGATGCCTGCCTCGACAAGACCCGCGCGATCATTGCCGCCGTGATCGCGCAAAGCGGGGCGGGGTTTTCCTTTTACGTGCATAAGGTGTCGGCGCGCGTGCCGGTCGCGCTCAAGCCCATGGAAGCGGGAGGCTTTTCTGAGGCGCTGGATGCGCGCTGGCAGGATCATCTGGCAGCCGCAGGTCTGCGCGACCGCACGCTGACCATCACTGTCGTCAAGCGCCCGACCATGCTCGAGCGCCTGCCGCTTTTGCGCAGACGCCCCGATGGCCAGCGCGCCCAGCAAATGCGCGGGCAGATCGCGCGCCTGAAGGAAGTGGTCGAGTTTCTGACGCAAAGCCTGACCGAGATGGATGCCCGGCTCTTGAGCGCATCCTCGGGCGAGTTGCTCGGGTTTCTGGAAGCGCTGCACACAGGCATTGAGCTGCCGACCTTCCCGCGCGGCTTTCCCTCCACCATCGCCGATGATGTCGCCAATATGCGCGTCACATTTCGCGGCGACAGGTTTCTGGTCACGGGCGGGTCGGGCGAGGATCGCATCGGGCAGATCTTTACCGTCAAGAACTATCCCAGCCAGACCTGGTGCTCCATGTTTGATGATCTGGCGCTGCCCATCGACATGGTCGTGACCCACAGCTTCACGCCGGTGAACTCGAGCGTGATGGGCGACCGGATCAAGCGCCAGATCCGGATGATGCGCGCGGGCGATGATGCGGCCATCTCGCTGCAAAACGATCTCGTGCAGGCCGCCGATGATCTGGCCTCGGAACGGCTGATCTTCGGCGATCACCATATGAGTGTCGCGACCTTCGCCGAGTCTGAACAGAAGCTCGACAGTATCGCGGCCGAGATCCGCAATATCGCGGCCTCCGTCGGGGTGAAGCTGATGATGGAGACATACTCGGCCCGCGCGAGCTATTTCGCGCAGGCGCCAGGCAATGCGAGCTACCGCGCGCGGCGCGCCACGATCACCAATCTCAATTTCGCCGATATGGCGGCGCTGCACCGCACGCCACTGGGCAAACCGGGCGACCGCACGCCATGGGGCACGCCGATCACGATGTTTCCAACGCCCGAACGCTCGGCCTATCGCTTCTCCTTCCATGAGAAGGGGAGCCCCGAAGCGGAACCCCCCAGCGGGCATACGATCATTCTGGGCCGGTCCGGCTCGGGCAAATCCGTGCTCGCCACATTCCTCATGGCGCAGGCCCGGCGCACGGGCGCGCGTGTCTTTGCCTTTGACTATCGCTACGGGCTCGAGATGGGCCTGCGTGCCATGGGCGGCAGTTACCAATCGATCCGCGCAGGCGAGGCCACGGGCCTGAACCCGCTCTGGGGGGAAACCGATGCGCCGGGGCGCGAATGGCTGACCGATGCGCTGATCAGCTTGCTGGAATCGCGCGGCGCGCAGCTCACGCCGCAGCAGACGCATGCGGTCCAGGCCATCGTGCGGCGCAATGCGGAAGCGGGCGATCCGTCATTGCGCAACTGGACGGAATTCGCAGGCCAGTTCCGCTCGGTCGATGATGGCGGTGATCTGGCAGAGCGGGTGCGGGAATGGACGCCGCAAGGCCGTTTCGGTTGGGTTTTTGGCACCACGGTTGAGGATAAGTTTTCGCTGGAAGGGGATGTGCTGGGGGTCGATCTCACCGGGCTTCTGGACACCGAGAATGAGACCGCGCGCATGGCGGTGCTGAGCTATATTTTCCGGCGCATCGAGCGCAAGATCGAGGATCGCCGCCCCACCATCGTGCTGATCGATGAGGCCTGGAAGGCGTTCGACAACAGCTATTTCGCGAACAAGCTCGAAAACTGGCTGGTGACCGCGCGCAAACAAAACACGGTCGTCGTGATGATGACGCAATTTGCCTCGCAGCTCGACAAATCACGCGTGGGCAGCACGATCATCCAAGCCCTCCCCACCCAAATCCTGCTGCCGAATTCACGCGCAAAGGCTGGTGATTACGGCCCGCTGGGTCTGAGCGAGAAAGAACTCGATGTGATGCTGAACACGCTGCCCGCCTCGCATCTGGGCCTCATCCGCGATGATCAGGGCGCGCATATCATCGACGCCAATCTCGCCGCGCTTGGGAGTTACCTCGCTGTCCTTGGTGGGCTCAAATCCGGCGAGGCTGTGGTCGGCCCGGATTACCGCGACACACCTGAATTCTGGAGACGGGCCCTATGAAAGCTGCCGTGATTTTGCTGATCCTCACATCTGTCATGGCAGGCTGTGCGGCGACACCGTCCGCGCCCGTGCGCTCCGACTGTTTCCGCGCTGACGGCCCCCCGCGCTGCAAGTTCACACCTCTGCCCGAACTCTGGGCGCAGGAGGCTGCGCGCAATGCGTGATCTGACATACACGCGGTCTGGTCTTGCGCATGCAGCACTCGTCTTTGGGCTGAGCGCTTGGGCTGCTGCACCTGCGGCTGCCCAAGGTGTGCCGACCTTCGATCCGGCACAGGCCGCAGAGAATGCGCGCCAGCTTGCGGAACGCCTGCAGGATCAGACTTTGCAGATCGGCAAAGGTGAGCAGCGCGACCGCATTGAGGAGATCAAGCGCCAGCAATTGGCACAGCTCGAGGCGATTATCGAGAGCGGGACGATCTCGCCTGCGAGCATGTCTGCCACGATCCAGAGCCTCGAGGCTGGAGCAGGGGTAGAGACATCCGCCGCCGCTGTCTATCCCGACAATGAGACCAGCCTGCCAGCGCGCCAGCTCTTTGGCGATGCGCGCCAAAATGTCGAAGAAATCATCATCCAGGGCGCGCGCGACACCTATCACCATCCCGGTGTCGCCCGCGCAGGCCTATCACCAGTGCAGTGGCGCGCGCTGTTGCAAGCCCTGATCTGGCAGGAAAGCCGCTTCAACCCGGCTGCCGAAAGCCCGGTCGGCGCCTATGGTCTCACCCAGATCATGCCCGGCACAGCGAGTGATCTTGGCATCAACCCGGCTTATCGCACGGATCCCTTGTTGCAGGTGCAGGGCGGCGGGCGCTATCTCGCGCGCCGCCTCGATCAGCTGGGCGGTGACATCATTCTGGCGCTCGCGGCCTATAACGCAGGGCTTGGCCGGGTGCAGCAATATGGCGGTGTGCCGCCCTTTGCCGAGACGCAGAATTACGTCCAGGTGATCCCGCGCAAATACAACGACTATCTGCGCCTCATCGGTGGCGAGGATGCGCTTGGCACGATCTCGGCGGCCCATATGGCCAATGCGGAACTTGGCCTGCGCGGCATGGCGGCTATCGGCTATGCGGAACGGGGCCATGCCAATATCCGCCACGCCGCCGAGCGTCTGGTAGCGATTGTGCGCCAAGTCGGGGAGGGCGCGGATTGGGCCGAGGCCCAGGCGCTCAACACCTATGCCCGCGCCGAGATCGGGCGGCTCTTGGTTCTCTCCATGCGCCTGCAGGCCGCGCGCGCCCAACCCCTGAGTGCAGAGCAGCTCATGGTCATCGCACAGATGGCCGATGAGAAGCGCTTTGCCGATTTGACCCTTGAGGAGTTCTGAGATGCGCCCTGCATATGTTTCATCCCTGATCGCAACCTGTCTGAGACCCGGAATGACCGCGCGGTTTCGCGTGCATGGTTTTGCCGCCTGCACGGTGCTTGGTCTTGCGCTTGCGCCTCTCACGGCACTTACGTCATCAGCCAGCCTCGCGCAGGGCGTGCCTACATTCGACGCGCAAAACCTGACCAACCAGATCCGGCAGCTCCAGCACATGCTCGATGATATGGGCATTCAGACCGACCAGCTCGACGCGCTCTTGGAACAGGTCAGCCTTCTCGATGATCAGCTTTCTCAGTTGCAGGACATCTATGGCATTCTGACCAGCGAGAACCCGATGTCGCTTCTCTTGGGCGGGGATCTCGACTGCTTGCTGCAGCAGGATTTCGAAAGCCTCAAGAGTGCAGTCAGCAGCCTCTCGCAGGGCGATCTGATGGGCGCGCTCACAGGTGGCTGTGGCAATATGGCGGCCTCGGTCGAGCGCGTGCTGACCAGCACGGGCCTCTCGCCAACCATCGTCCAGCAGCTGTCCCAATCCGAAGTCACAGGCGAGCGCCGCCTGGGCCAGCAAGCCTCGGCGGCGGTCGTTTCCAGTGCGGCCGCGCAAAGTGCCCATGAGCGCTCGAACACCAGCGTGCGGCGCATCGAGATCATGGTGGGCGAGATCGGCAATCTGGCCGATGTCAAAGCTTCGGTCGATCACAACACCCTCGTGACCGCCGAGATCGGCATCATCCTGTTGCAGATGTTGGACCTGCAAGCCGCGCAGACCATGGCCGATGGTGTGGCCGGGGTGGCCATGGCCGCGCAGCAGGCCGAAGAACAGGCGTTTTCCGATCTCACCATGCCGCCCTTGCGGGTGCAGCCATGAGAGGTTTTGCACGCAAGACCCAGTCTATCCCCGATATCGGGGACACCGTCACTGAAGAACTCGTCTTCGGGGCGCTGCGCCGCGAGCGGCTCTGGCAGATCATGGGCCTCAGCGGCGCAGGCTTTGGCGCTGTCATGGGGCTTGGCATGATGTTCGTTGCCTTCAAGCACGAAATGCCCGCCCCGCAGCTTGTGCCTTTCGACACCACAACAGGTGCCGCTGTACCCTGGGCCGAAGTGCGCGCGATCTCGCTCACTGAAGAGCGCGCCGTCACTGACTCGATGATTTTCTCTTATGTGCGCGATCGCGAGACTTTCAACCAGCTCGATAATGATCTGCGCGTGCGCTCAGTCATGCAGCGGTCCACGGGCGATGCAGCGGCCAGCATGCGCGGCCTCTGGAGCAGTGCGAACCCCAGCTATCCGCCCACGCGCTATGGCAGCGCCCGCATGGATGTCGAGATCATCTCGATCGCACCCCTGTCGGGCAATCGCGCGCAAATCCGGCTGCGCAAACGCCTGCGCTCGAACGAGGGCGATCAGATCGGGAATTTCACAGTCACGCTCGCCTATGATTTCGAGCCTGCGGAACTGCGCGAGATCGCCGATGTCTGGGCCAATCCCTTCGGCTTCAAGGTCCGGGAATACGCCATCACCTCCGACCGGTTCGAATGAGAGTTTTGATATGAGATTTGCGCCCCTGAAACTGGCCTCTCTGACACGCGCGCCGATAAAATTCGCGGCCAGCACAGCCCTTGGTCTTCTGCTCCTCTCGGGGCCACTGGCGGCCGAGATCACCCCGCGCGCAGGCCCGCATGATGCCCGCGTGCGCGATGCGATCTATGTCGACGGGCAGGTCTATAATCTCGTCCTGATGCTCGAGCGCGTCACCACAGTGGAACTGCCGCGCGGCGAAGAGATCGTTTCGGTCGTGGCTGGTGACACCCAGAGCTTTGATTTCGATGCGGTCCCCGGGGGCCGCGCCTTTGTCATCAAGCCCAAACGCTCGGGCGCGCGCACCAATATCACTGTCTTCACCAATCGGCGGACCTATTATTTCGTGGCTTCAGAAACGCGCAACACCGCCTTCTATTCTGTGCGCTTCACTGTGCCCGCAGATCAGAACCGTGAGCGCGGCGCGCGTGTGCCCGAGCACCGCGTCATCAACAGCCGCTATGGTGGCAGCGCCATGACCGCGATCACGCCGCAAGAGGTCTGGGATGACGGGACCTTCACCTATTTCCGTTTCTCGGGCGGGCGCGAGTTGCCCACGATCTTCGCGATCTCGGACGGGATGGAGCGGATCGCAAATGGTCAGGTGCAGCGTGACGGCACAATCCGCGTGAGTGGCACCAGCCCCTATTGGGTCTTGCGGCTGGGCCAGCT
>PXDM01000415.1 GCA_003565055.1 Paracoccaceae bacterium | reverse complement strand
TGATCGCCTGAACCATGGCAGCGGGCGCAAGCTTCTTGTCGAAGATGGTCACGTCGAAGCGGCTGCGCAGGCTTTGCACGGCCGGCGCGCTGTCGCAGATCCCATCCCAGTCATCGAGGATAACGATATGCTGGCGATCTTCGCTCATGCGCTGATCCCTTCTGAAGGTGGCTGGGCAATGGGCTGGTCCGATCGAACAAGCCCGGCTACATAGGCGTTCCATCCAGGCATTGCTTCGCCCAGCAACTGACGCAATTTATTGTTTTGAGCTTCGTCCGTCATGGGCTTGGCCGGGGTTCCGGTTGCATGCTCTGCGTAGGCGTCAAGCTGCCGCCCTGTTGTCGGCGTTACGATCAGGCGCACGGGCTGAGAGATCGGATAGTCTGCATCGAACTCCGGGGCGTGACTTAGCTCTATCTTGCTGCGCAGAGCTGCGATTTTGGGGGCCTGCACGGCCATGTCGGAAAAAGCCCCGTCCAGCGTTCCATGTGCCAGCACCCAGGCCACCACATGCGCGTAGGAAAACGCGGCCTGCTCGGGTGTCCGGGGCGATGCGACACCCGCAACCCGGATGGCGCTGCCATAGGTTGCAATGGTGACCGACGCGATGTCATCCGCGCTCTGCCCGCTCGAAGAAAGCGCGCGGGCAATTTCCTGCGCGGCCTCGATCCCGGTATGGGTATGGCCGCAGCACGGATAGGCTTTCAGCGTCAACGCCTCGATCCGGGGGGCGGTTGTGCCGTCAAGCCCTTCCTCAAGGCAGCGGGCCTTGGCGTCGCCGCCAAGGGTTGCGAGAAATCCGCGCGGGCCTTCTATTGCGCGCTTGGCCCCGGTCACCCCCGCGCGCGCCAGATCGGCCGAAAGTACGCCTACCATCGCCGCATGTGCGGGATGGACAGGCTTGGATCCCGCCGCGTCATCCGAGAATGCCCAGAGTGCTGCCCCCTGCGTCGCGGCTGTGCCGATGGCGTCGCGTGTCTGCGTCGTATCGAGGCGCATGACCCGTGCCGCGGCCGCCGCCGCGCCGATTGCGCCCACGGTGCCGGTGGTGTGAAAATTCGCGTAATGAGCGGTGCCGGCAGCCTCGCCCACGCGGATGCCAACCTCGTATCCGGCGACGATGGCTGCGGCAAGATCGGCTGCGCTGGCATTGATCCGTTCTGCAACAGCGAAGGCCGCGCTGATTGTCGGGGCGCCGGGATGATAGATCGAGGGGCCGTGCAGATCGTCATATTCCAGCAGGTGGCAGGCATAGGCATTGTGAAAGGCGGCCATGGCAGCACTGTCGTGTAGGGCGGTTCCCAGGATGGACGCTTCGCCGGTTGGCGCGGCGGCGCCGACGGTCCGGTGCAACGCGCCGGCCCCGCTGGCGCCGGCAATCGTGCATGCCGCCCAGTCAAGCACCGCACGCTCGAATGCCTGCCAAGTAGCATCGGAAAACGCGGTTACCGATAGGCCTGCGACATGCGCGGCAAGCTTGTGGGTTGCGCCCTGTCCGGTCATGTCTTGGACCCTGACTTGTTTTTGACGCCGGCATCGCAGGCCACCACGCCCCGGGTCACCAAATTTGCGATTTCGTCATCGGTCAGGCCAAGACGCTGGGCCAGCAGGGTTCTGGTATGCTCTCCCAAGCGCGGCGGCATTGAAAATGCGCGTTCTCCGTGTGCGGGAAACTTGACCGGGTCACCGGTGATGGGCAACTGTCGGCCATCCGCTGCGTGGGCAGTCGTTACCATGTCGCGCGCGATAACCTGTGGATCAGCAAGCGCCTGATCGACCGTATTGACCCTGGCCGAGGGAATCCCGGCATCAACCAGCAGTGGCAGCCACTGCGCCGAGGCCTTGGTGCCGAACGCGCGTTCCAGCATATCCCAGAGCGCGTGCTTGTTCTGAAGCCGCAAGGTATTGTCAGCAAAGCGGGGGTCGGCGGGCAGGTCATCCAGACCCAGAACCCGGCACAATGACACCCACATCGGTTCCGTATTCGCGGTGACAACAACCTCTTGCCCATCGCCGCACATGAAAGCGCGATAGGTGGGAATTGAATCATGGCCCGCACCCTGCCGACCGGGAACATCGCCCGACACAAGGTAATACTGCGCCTGATAGGACAGCATGGAAATCTGGGCGTCCAGCATTGCCACATCGACAACCTGCCCCCTGCCTGTTACCTGGCGTTCGGTCAGCGCGGCAAGTGTGCCAATCACGGCATACATGCCCGCAGCAAGATCGCCTAGCGGAACGCCCGCGCGCACTGCGTGGCCTTCCTTGGGGCCGGTCATCGACATTCCGCCGGACAGCGCCTGCACGATCATGTCATAGGCGGGGCGGTCCTTGTAGGGGCCTTCCTGCCCGAACCCGGTGATCTGACAGATCACGAGGCGAGGGTTGCGCGCGCGCAACGTCTCGACTGACAGGCTCAGTCGGTCCAGCACGCCAGGGCGGAAGTTTTCGATCAGCACATCGGCTTTATCCAACAGGTCCAGCAGAATCCCACGTCCCCGCTCGCTCTTGAGGTTTAGGCAGATGCTTTGCTTGTTGCGGTTGGTGGAGTGGAAATAGGCGCTATCACCATGCACCATATGTGGTGGCAGGACGCGTGTGGAATCGCCCTTTCCGGGCATTTCAACCTTAATCACATCAGCACCCAGATCCCCGAGGATCTGGGTGGCATAGGGGCCTGACAGGAAGGTCGTCAGGTCCACCACGCAAATCTTGTCAAGCGGTCCGGTGCGCCGTGTCATTGCATCGCCTCCAGCACCGTGACAGCACAAGCGCCATGATCGAGCCCGCTGATCCCGCCGCCAGTGCAATGGGTAACGCCGATCCGGGGAGTGTTGGCAACCTGACGCGCGCCGGCTTCGCCGCGCATCTGGGTTGCGATCTCGATCAGCTGGGCGATGCCAGTAGCACCAAGCGCATGGCCCCGTGACAAAAGCCCACCGCTGGGATTGACCGGGATACGGCCCTTGAGGGTTGTCTCGCCCTCTCGCACAAGCGTTGTGCCTTGCCCGACATCGCACAGGCCAAGCGCTTCATAATACATGAGTTCGGCGATGGCGAAGGCATCATGCAATTCGCAGATCCCAACATCTTCGGCCTTGATTCCGGCCTGATTATAGGCAATCCGCGCGGTCCGTTCGGTTAGTTCCGCCGAACTCATGCTCCGAAACCCGGTCTTGTAGAGCCCCGATTGCAGTGCTGTGCCGGCGACGCGGAGTGTTGCGCTGGTCCGCGCGGCCAGCGCCTTGTCGGCGGTCAGCACGACCGCGGCTGCGCCATCGCCAGTGGGGCAGCACATGAACAGGCGCAACGGGTCGGCCACCATCCTGCTGGCTCGCACCTCATCGGCGGTGACCGCCTTGCGAAACTGCGCAATCGGGTTCAGCGCACCATTGCCTCGTGCCTTGACCGACACTTCGACAAGGTCATCCTCTGTCGCGCCGAATTCGTGCATGTATCGCCGCGCCCGCATGGCATAGACCGCAGGCATCACCTGACCCTGCGCCACTTCGATATCGGTATCTTCCAGCGGCAGCGTCCCGCCACCTAGCACCGACAGCTTTTCCACGCCGAAGACGATCACTGTATCGGCCTGACCCGACGCGACGGCTGCGGCCCCATCTTGCAGCGCCACGGATCCTGAAGAGCATGCATTCTCGATATTCTTTATCGGCATCCCAGTCATTCCAAGATCCCGAAGCACGCGCTGGCCGGTCAGCATTCCACCAAGCACATTGGCACAGAAGGCCGCTTCGATATCGGACCTGCCCAACCCGGCATCTGCAAGGGCTGCGCGCACGGCTGTCTGGCCCATCTGTTCGATGCTGCGTTCAGGTGTCTTGCCGAAAGTGGTCTGACCGATCCCGGCCACATAGACATTGCGCATGAAATCAGCCTTCCTTGCAGAAACGATAGCCGGTCACCGAAGTGCCGTCGGGATTTTTGCGGATGGTGCCAAGAACGGGCCGGACCGTGATGTCCAACTCCAGCTCGGCTGCCTGATGGGCGATCTGGCCAAAGACGCGCACATCGTCACCGAAATCGACATAACCCACGACATAAGGTGTTTCGAATGCCTTGGGGGCGACATGGATTTCGGAATAGCTATAAAGCTTTCCGTGCGACCCGATATCCATGGTCTTGAACGCGTCCCCGTCGCACTGGTCGCAAAAGGCGACGCTGGGAAAAAAGCGTTTACCGCATCCTTCGCATTGGGTGCCGACCATCACGATCTGCCCGCCTTTCTCTCGCCATGGCTGTTGCGCCGGATGCAAAGTGTCAGTGCTCATGTGAATCTCCAGGTCCTTGGGCCAGAATTTGCGAGATCCGGGCCGCATGCCGGATCACGGTTGAAGACAGACGGGTTTCGTCTCGTTCCCCGCCGAAGCGTTGTTTTGGCAAAGTGATGCACAGATTGCCGATCACATCGCCGCCGGGGCCGAAAATCGGTGCGGCTATGCCAACTGCATCCTTCAGGCGCTGCCCGAAGGAGATCGCATAGCCCTGTTGCCGGATTCTCCTGATTTCGGCGCGGATCGCGTCGGGCGAGGTGATGGTTCCGGCATGCGCGCCCTCCAGGTCGGTCTGGCTGAGCACGGCCTCGCGCTGTGATTCGGGCAGGAAGGCCATGATCCCCAGCCCGCTTGCGGAATAGTGTATGGGAATCCAGCGATTGAGTTCGACGACGTAGCGCAGCGGATTGCGCGACTCGACCGACAGCGCGAACATCATGCGCTGGTTTTCTGGATTCAGAATACCCAGCAGAACGGTTTCGTCACATTCCGCAACAAGATCTTCCATCACGGGCTTGGCAATACGGCGCAACGGATGGCTGCCGGAAATCAGGAAGGACAGGCGGATCAAGTCCATCCCCAGGCAATATCCGCGCCCTGTCTCGTCACGCTTCAGCCAGCGTGCCTCGACCAGACTGGCCAGCGTGCGATGCGCGGCGCTGGGCGGCATGTCCAGTGCGGAAGCCAATTCCCGCACACCCCAGATCCGATCAGGGTCACCGCTGCCCCCCATCAAGTTGATCACTTGAAGCGCACGTTCGACAGGATTCCTTGGAGCACCGACCATCGGCCTCTCGTCCTTCTTCCAAGCCTGTCAAACGCGAATGCGAAAGGGCTGGACAATGATTAATTGTTCCGATATACAGAACAGTAGTTCCGTTTTATGGGACATGATAAGGCGATTGATCTTTGGCATGTCAAGGCTGATAGCGTCAGCCCACAGCCAATAGAGCGTCGCTGATTGCACCGGCAGGCTTAGCCGCAGTGCAGCATTTTGTCCCCACGACCCAACAGAACTCAAGGGCCGTGACGCATGGGCAGAGGCGGTTCTCGACCCATCGAAAGGCTCGAGCAGATTCATTTTGTGCATGCTCCGCCACAACTTCCGAGCGATCCGTCGGTAGTCGGAGATTCGGGTGCCGCGTGCGACGGAAGCATCCCGATGGACAACTTCGCGTTGTTTGCTGTTGCAGCATGGAGTCGTGAAAAAATCTGTGAGTTTTCGGCAAATTGTCTGGCGAGTGTCGGCGCGCTTGGGCTCGCAGGTCTATGAACGGACTGGAAGCGGTCTCTGGATTTACGAATCACTTCAATATTTCTACTGGCTCTGCGCGAACGATATCCACCGCGCACAGGCCCAGGAGAGACGCCCGACCCATCAAGCTGGTCAACATCAGCGCAGGCCTTTCCTCCAGTCATCGAGCCGGGCATAGATGGTGACCGCGATGCCGCCGAGAGCCACCGCGATGAACACCCAGCGCAGCGTATCGAGATAAGGGACCAGCGGCAGGATGGCGGACTGGGTTTCGGCCAGCACGTTCTGCGCGACCTCCACGCCCGCAGCACCCAGCGTCGCCACTCCGGCCGCCCCACCACCCTTGATGGTACGGCTTTTGGCCAGCGCCTCGCGCGCGGGCGGAGTCTCGGCGGCAAACGGCACCGTGCGCGCCGGGAAGGGCTGGCCCCACTGGCGGGCGGGGCCGAGGTCGATATGCATGAAGCCCGAGCGGGGATAGAAGCCGAAGCCGAGGAACCCCACCTCGCGCGCGGCGGCCTCGAAGGCGGCGGGGTCGTGGTTCGACATGGCGATATCAAAGGCCGTGCCGTCCATGTGCTTCGAGCGCGGTGCGCCGCCGACATTGCGGTTGTGCTCGGGCGAGCGATAGGCCGAGCGGACGATCAGCGGCTTGCCCAGGCGATCGCGCAGCGCCTGAAGCTTGTCGAGCGCCTCGTCATGGACGCGGAGCGATCCGGTGCCGCGGCAGGCGATCTC
>PXDM01000338.1 GCA_003565055.1 Paracoccaceae bacterium | reverse complement strand
TGGGTGGGCCAGGGGGCTTTCTCGGGGGCGGGGTCGCAGAGGCGGGTCCAGAGGGGGGTGAGCAGGCGGCGGGTGAGGGTGGTGTAGATCTGGGTATAGGTTGATTTGCGCAGGGTTCCGGCGAGGAAGGTGCGGCTGGCGGCATCGCCCAGACCCAGCGCTGCCGTGACCCATAGCGCGCCCCAGATCAGGTAGCTTGTCCATGCCCACCATGGCGCCGCCAGCCCCGCCAGCACTGCCGCGACGAGGGCGAGCAGCGTGCCAAGCGCGGCGAGGGTGACGCCGAGGCGGGTGGCGTCACTCTGCATGGGGCGCGCCCCTACTCCTCATACCACCAGACATCGGGCTGAAACCCGATCCAGTCGCCATAGATCGGCAGCGTCTCGGGGAAGCGCAGCTCGCGGGCATGGGCGATGCGGGCGCGGTCGGTGAACCAGAACGGCACTGTGAAGCGCCCTGCCATCACCAGACGATCCAGCGCGCGGGCGGCGGCGACGAAGTCTTCCTGTTCGCTCGAGGTCAGCAGCCGGTCGATCATTGCATCGATGGCGGGGCTTTCGACGCCCATCAGATTGCGCGAGCCGGGGGTGGTGGCGGCCTCCGCGCCCCAATAGCTGCGCTGTTCAATGCCGGGGCTGAGCGACATGGCGCGTTGCACATAGGTCATGTCGAAATCAAAGGCGTTCATGCGCTCGGTATATTGCGCGGAATCGATCTGGCTCACATTGACCTGCATGCCAAGACGCCCCAGCGCCTCGGCATAGATATCGGCGATGGAGAGGATCTCGCTCGCGCCCTGACGCAACAGGAGCGTGAAGCGGAAGGGCTCGCCTGAGGCGTTGCGCAAGGTGCCGGCGCTGTCGGCCTCCCATCCGGCCTCGGCCAAGAGGCGGGTGGCGGCGCGCATATTGGCGCGATTGGCGACGGAGCCATCGGAGACGGGCAGGGTGATGCCGTCGAGCGTGCCGGGCAGCAGGTCATCGGCGAAAGGGCTGAGCAATTCGGCGACGCGGCCCGTGGCAGGCCCCGGTTCGGGCGCGAGGAAGGAATTGCCGAAGACCGAGGTGATGCGCGGGTCTTCGTTGTCATTGATGACCTGGCTGACATATTCGAAGTTGAAGGCATGGATCATCGCCTCGCGCACGCGCCAATCGGCGAAAATCGGCTTGCGGGTGTTCATGACGAAGCCGATAAGGCCCGAGGGGCGCTGATGCGGGATTTCGGATTTCACCACATCGCCGGACTGGATGGCGGGGAAATTATAGCGCGTGTTCCAGGCATTGGCATTGGTTTCGCGCATCGTGGTCAGAAGGCCCGAGGTGAAGGCCTGAAACATCGCATTGCCATCGCCGAAGAATTCCATGCGGATTTCATCCAGGTTCGCCTGACCGCGCATGAAGGGCAGATCGCGGCCCCAGTAATCGGGGTTGCGGCGCAGATAGACATAGCGCCCGGCCTCGAACCGGTCGATGACATAGGGCGCGGTGGTGATCGGGATGACGGAGGTGCCGGATTGCGCGAAATCCAGGCCCTCCCATTGCGCTTTTTGCAGGATCGGGCGCATCCCGAGGATCAGGGGCAATTCGCGGTCTGCCTCCGTGAAGGTGAAGCGCAGCGAGCGGGGGCCTGTGGCTTCGGCGGTCTCGACCCGGCTCCAGGCACCATGATAGCGGGGATGGCCGATCGTGCCGAGCGTCTCGAAGGACCAGAGCACATCCTCGACCGTGACCGGGCTGCCATCGGAGAATCGGGCCTCTTCGCGCAGGGTGAATTCGACCCATGAGCGGGCTTCATCGGTCTCGACTGATTCGGCCAGAAGCCCGTACATGGTGAAGGGCTCGTCCCAGGAGCGGCCAAGCAGCCCCTCATAGGCGAGAAATTGCAACTGCCAAGGGGCGCGGCCGCGCAGAATATGCGGATTGAGGCTGTCGAAGCTGCCAACTTCGCCCTGCACGATGCGCCCGCCCTTGGGCGCGTCCGGATTGACATGCGGCAGATGCGCAAAATCTGGGGGGAGGGCAGGCTGGCCATACATAGCTATGGCGTGCTGCGGCTCCGCGCTTGCGGCAACGGGGAGCTGTGTCAGCGCAGCCGCGAGCAACATTGCGGTGATCGTTTGACGCAATTGTGACAGCATTATGGCTTCTCCGGGGTCATTCTGGGGTGCGGTTTCGCGAGACGCTACAGTGCGTTGCCAAGGTTTTCAAACTTTTAGCTTGGAAGCGCGGGATGGAATGGTTATATATCAAGCACTGCTCGATAGGTTTCTTGCCTGTATGAAACCTGCCTCAATAACTGACGCCCGCTTCGTGCGGGCGTTTTTTTTGGCGCGTCAGGCGGGGGAAAGCGGTGTGCGCTGTCACTTCGCTCTGGCCTTCGCAGGTGCAGCGATTATCCTGTCGCTCAACATATATTGAACATGGGAGAGATGAGATGCAGCTTTCAGGCAAGCGCGCGATTGTGACCGGGTCGAATTCGGGGATCGGGCTCGGGATTGCGCGGGAACTGGCGCGGGCAGGGGCTGAGGTGGTGATCAACTCCTTCACCGATTCGGAAGAAGATCATGCGCTTGCGGCGAAACTCACCCATGAGACAGGCGCGAAGGTACGCTATATTGCGGCCGATATGTCCAAGGCCGAGGACTGCCACGCGCTGGTCGAACAGGCGGGGGGCTGCGATATTCTGGTCAATAATGCCGGTATTCAGCATGTGGCGCGGATCGAGGAATTTCCCGGCGAGAAATGGGACGCGATCCTGGCGATCAACCTGTCCTCGGCCTTCCATTGCTCGGCGGCGGCGCTGCCGGGGATGTATGCGCGCGGCTGGGGGCGGGTGATCAACATCGCCTCGGCGCATGGGTTGACGGCGAGCCCCTACAAATCGGCCTATGTCGCGGCCAAGCATGGGGTTGTGGGGCTGACCAAGACGACCGCGCTGGAAGCTGCGGGCAAGGGCGTGACCTGCAATGCGATCTGCCCCGGCTATGTGCTGACGCCAATTGTCGAGAAACAGATCCCCGACCAGATGAAGACCCATAACATGGACCGAGAGACCGTGATCAAGGAAGTGATGCTCTCGCGCCAGCCCTCGGGCGAATTCGCCACAGTCGAGCAGATGGGCGGCACGGCGGTCTTTCTGTGCTCGGACGCAGCAGCACAGATCACAGGCACGACGATTTCCGTGGATGGCGGCTGGACGGCACTCTGAACGCCGCGCAGTGGCGTAGGGCTGTATTTGAGTATTTTTGGCAAGAAAATGCAGGGTTGGGCGCAGTGTCCCGGCGTTGCGAAAATGGAGCGATGGAATGGTCAAACGGATCAATCTGGCCCTGCAGGGGGGCGGGGCGCATGGGGCCTTTACCTGGGGGGTGCTGGACCGGCTGTTGCAGGAGAATGACATCGAGATTGCCGCGATTTCCGGCACTTCGGCGGGGGCGCTCAATGGCGCGGCGCTCAAGGCAGGCTATGCGCAGGGCGGGGCGGCAGGCGCGCGGGTGATGCTGGACCGGATCTGGCATCAGGTCGGCGCGGTGCATGATCTGCGGCTGACAGGCTGGATCGCGCAGGCGCTGCCGCCTGTTGGGATGATCAATTCCTGGATGGAGCGGTTGATGCCCGTCTCGCCGGTCGATGTGGCGGCGCTGGTCACGAGCCCCTATCAATACGGGCCACTTTATCGCAATCCGCTGGAGCCGGTCGTGCAGACGCTCAATTACGATCAGGTCTGTGCCAAGACCGGGCCGGAATTGCATATCGCTGCGACCAATGTGCGCACGGGCAAGATCCGTGTTTTTTCGGGCGACGAGGTCTCGGGCGAGGTGATCATGGCCTCGGCCTGTCTGCCGACGATGTTTCAGGCGGTGGAGTTCACCGACCCCAGAACGGGCGAGCTGGAGGCGTTCTGGGATGGCGGCTATACTGGCAATCCGGCGCTGTTTCCGCTCTATCGCAAGCATTTGCCTGATGACATCGTGATCGTGAATATCAATCCGCTGCGCCGGGAGGATGTGCCGCAGACGCCGCAGGATATTCAGAACCGGATCAATGAGATCAGCTTCAACTCTTCGCTCTTGCGCGAGTTGCGGGCGGTACATTTCGTCAAGGAACTGATCGCTGAAGGGCGGATGGAGGCAGGCGCGATGAAGAATGTGCTGGTGCATATGGTCGCGGATGACGATCTGATGACCACGCTGTCTGTCTCAAGCAAGCTGACACCGACGCCTTATCTTTTGCACACGCTCAAGGAAGCCGGGCGCAAGGCCTGTGACGGATTCCTTGGCCGCCACAAAGGCGCGCTCAATGATCAGGCGACAGTGGATTTGCAGGAGATGTTTGGCTGAGGGCCGGGGCGCGGCGGGGTTTGCGCGAGTCCGGGTAGACGAGCCCGGCCGAGATCACGAGCTTCGCCGCGTCCTCCACGCTCATATCAAGCTCGATCACATCAGCGCGCGGCACAAATAGCAGAAAGCCCGAGGTCGGGTTCGGTGTCGTGGGCAGAAAGATCGAGATCATCTCGCCATTCTCGCCGAGCCTGTCGCCGATCTCGCCGCGCGTGGTGGTCGAGATGAAGGCTGTAGCCCAGATGCCGGGGCGCGGATATTGCACAAGACAGGCGCGGTCGAAGCTCGGGGCCTGCCGCGACAGGATCGTGTCGGCGATCTGTTTGACGGCATTGTAGATCGAGCGGATGACGGGCATCGCCTCGACGATGCGTTCGCCCCATTCCACGAGCTTGCGCCCGATCAGCCCTTTGGTGAAATAGCCCATCACCAGCGTGAAGATCACGAAGAGGATAACCCCCGCGCCGGGGAAGTTCAGCCCAAGCGCCGTATCCGGGACGAGCCGTTTGGGGATCAGCGGCAGAACCAGCCCGTCGATCCAGGTGATGACGTTCCACACGAACCAAAGCGTCAGCACGCCCGGCGCGATGACGGCAAGCCCCGCGAGGAAATTGCTGCGCAGCGAGGCCATGATGCCGCGTTTGCCGGGCTCTTGGGTCATCGGTTCTCGGGTCCTTGGCTTGGGACAGGGAGCAACTGGACCAAGTTATGCCAGTGCTTCGCGCGCAAGCGCAATCGCGATTTCGGCACCGAGCCGCGCATTATTGCGCACGAGTGCGAGATTTGCCGTGAGCGAGGCGCCCTGCGTCAGCTCGAAGATCCGCGCGAGCAGGAACGGGGTCACGGATTTCGCGGCAATGCCCTGCGCTTCGGCCTCGGCGATGGCTTGCGCGATGAGGGGGGCGAGGGTCGCGGCGGAGATTTCATCGGCCTCCGGGATCGGGTTGGCGACAAGCTGACCGCCGGGCAGGCCAAGCGCGCGGCGCATCTGGTGGCTGGCGGCGATCTCTTCGGCGTGGTCGAGCCGCAGCGGGGCCGTCAGCCCACTGTCGCGCGACCAGAAGGCAGGCAGCGCGTCCTGCCCGTAGGCGATGACCGGCACGCCAAGGGTTTCGAGCACCTCCAGCGTTTTGGGCAGATCGAGGATCGCCTTCGCCCCGGCGGCGACCACAGTGACGGGGGTTTGCGCCAGTTCCTGGAGATCAGCGGAGATGTCGAAGCTCGTCTCCGCCCCGCGATGCACGCCGCCGATGCCGCCTGTCGCAAAGACCGCAATCCCGGCGAGATGCGCGCAGATCATCGTCGCGGCCACGGTCGTCGCCCCGATGCGCCCCGTGGCCAGCGCCACGGCCAGATCCGCGCGGCTGAGTTTCATCACATCGCGCGCCTGCGCGAGATCGCGCAATTGCGCATCGGTCAGGCCAATCCGGATGCGCCCGCCCATCACCGCAATCGTTGCGGGCACGGCTCCGGCGGCGCGGATATCCGCCTCGACCCTGCGGGCCATCTCGTAATTCTGCGGCCAGGGCATGCCATGGGTGATGATCGTCGATTCGAGCGCGACGATGGGCTGGCCCGCGCGGCGGGCGGTCTCGATCTCGGGGGCATAGCTGAGCGGGGGCATGGGGGCGGTCCTTCAGGGGCTGGAGATATGGCGCGCGGCCTGCGCAAGTGCGGCGTCAAGCGCGTCCTTGCGCGGGGTTCCGCTGTGTTCAGCGGCGAGATGGGCCGCGAGGAAGGCATCGCCTGCGCCGGTGATCCGGCGAGGCGTCACTTGCGGGGCGGGGCGGGTCAGCGCCCCGTCGCGGTCCGCATCCGTGGCGGGGCGCGCGCCATCCGTCACGATGGCGCGTTTCGCGCCCGCTGCGACCAGCGCCTCCGCCGCGCTCTGGCTATCCGCAAATTCCTGCCCCAGAAGCGCACAGGCCTCATGTCGGTTGAGGTAGAACACCGC
>PXDM01000254.1 GCA_003565055.1 Paracoccaceae bacterium | reverse complement strand
GGCCCGTGGCCTTGATCTCGACCAGCACCTCGCCGGCACGCGGGCCTTCGAGATTGACCTCCATGATTTCAAGCGGCTTGCCCGCCTGCACCGCAACCGCTGCCTTCGTCCGCATGATCCCTCCTGATGTTCTTGTTGTGGCGCATGATGGCGGCGCTGAGGCTGCCGGATCGCCCGAGATCAGTCTGGCAGCGCGGCGCGGGGCTCACAACTCGACAAAAAGGTGGAGCCCCGCGCCGGGACCGCCGCGCGAAGCCGCGCGCGTTACTGGACCGTGAAGGCCGCGCGCTGGCTATCGCCGCGTGCGCCGACAATGCGCAGCTCATACTGGCCCGGGCGAATCGCGATAAAGCTGATCCGCGCCGATCCGGCCGCGTCGAATTCGATGGAATCGAGCCCCAGCGGGCGGATTTCGATATCGTTGATCACCACTTCATTGATCCAGATATTGCGAAACAGCCCCGGCCCCTCGATGGCGATTTCCTGCGTCCCGTCGGCGGTGATCGTCAGCAGGTAATATTCCCCCGAAAAGAGCGTATAGGGGCCTTCATTCTCCATCCGGCCCGCGGTCAGGACGATCTCGCCGAGGTCAACCCGATTGCGACGGTCCATCAGCCCGGCAAAGCCGAGCTCCAGCGTGCGGGTCTGTGGCAAGGCTGGCTCTGCGATGGCCATGCAAAGCGCCACAGTGCAGAATTGTGTGAGTTTCATGTCAGTTCCCTCCCTGTTTTTCTCAATGATCCGCGATGACCACGCCCCAGGGCAACTGGCCGACCTGAATGGAGCGGATTACCTCGTCGCGCTCGACATCAATGACCGAGACATCGTTGGAGATCCCGTTGGTGGAATAGAGAAACTTCTCATCCGGGGTGAAATAGAGCTGCCAGACCCGCTGCCCGACGAGGTAATATTGCTCGACCTCGAAGGTTTCGCCATTGATCCGGGCGACGCGGTTCGACGGCCCGAGCGCCACGAAAACCTTGGAACCGTCTTCCGTGGCGCGCACCCCGACAGGTTGGATCGCTTCGGGCGGGATGCCGGGAATGTCGAACTCGATGACATGGATGATCTCGGGCACGGAGGGGTCGATCACGCTGACTGTGCCGCCAATCTCGGAGCTGACATAGAGCAGTGAGCCGTCAGAGGTGAATTCCGCAAAGCGCGGGCGAGAATCGACGAGGATATTGGCGAAGATCTCGAAACTCTCAGTGTCGATGAAATGCGCCATGTTGGTTGTTTCGGAGGTATTGACCACCACGCGCCCGTCAGGGCTGACTCCCATACCTTCCGGCTCGATCCCCACAGGGATTTCCGCAAGGATACGCCGGTTATGCACGTCGATGGCCGTCACCAGATTGTCGTCCTCATTGGCGACGTAAAGCACATCACCCGACGGATGCAGGACGCCAAGTTCCGGGTCTGGACCAGAGGGCAAGTTGTGGATGATCTGGCGGGTTTCAGTATCCATCACCTGCACCGTGTCGTCATCTGACGCGAGGATATAGAGATACTTGCCGTCATGGCTGAGGTTGAGCCCGCGCGGGCGCTGGCCGACTGGGATCGTGTCGATCACTTCCATCGTCGCATGGTCAATGATGGTGATGTCATTGCTGCGCTCATTACTGACATAGACAGTCTGCGCCCCCGCAGACATCGCTGCAGCACATGCCGCAACAGAGGCCAGCAGGGCCAGAACGCGTTTGGATCGCATCATCTTTCTCCTCCCGATGATTTTTTATTTTCTGCAGCCGGTTTCCGGCCGATCCGTGCCCAAAGTGTCCAAGGGTGAGAACTGGTGCAGGAACTCATCCTGCGGCGAGACAGAGACCACGATATTATCCGCCGCGAGCACCACCGGCTGACGGATCTGATGGTCCCAGTCACGCAGGGTCATGGACTGCCCCTTGAAACCTGCAAATTCCAGCGCGCCGCCAAGGATCGCTTCGCGCATCGTAGCGAAGTCCTGACTGCCCGAACGCGTCGCAGCTTCGCCGAGGATGCGCATGGCAAGCCAGACCGCATAATCCTCCTCGCGCATTTCGCGCCCGATCTGGCGGGTGAACCGCGTGTGCAGTTGCGTGCCTCCCCAGGCTTCCTGCGCGGGATGCCAGATCACCGGACGCAAACCCGCAGAGCCTGCGACCGGGCGCGCATCCCAAGTGTGATAGGGCATATGCGCTGCGAAAACCTGACTCTCATCAGCGAGGATCACCACATCATGCTCCGGCGCGCGCTGGGTGAAGACAGGAAGCTGCGCCTGCACCTGCACATGCCCCGAATCCGTGCGCCTTGCGCCGCCCGTATCCTCAAAAACACGGGTCTCGACGATGCGCGCGCCAAATTTCTCGGCTGCGGCGCGGTAGGCATCGGCCATGGCCGTGTCGCGCGGATGCGAGCCCTCGATCAGAAACCAGCGCGTCCAGCGCTTGAAGACCAGAAACTGCGCCAGCGCATCGGCCTGCATGCCCCGGCTCAGCCCCGGATGCACGACATTCGCGCGGCACTCCGCATTGCGCAGTGCATTGTCGGGCGCGGTCGCGTTGAACAAAAGTGCGCGGTCCTGCGCCGCGTCCGCGAGCTCCAGCAAGGTCGGGGCCTCGGCCATCGTCACGATGAACTGATGCCCGTCGGCGATCAGCGCCTCCATCGCGGCGCTGGCCTCCTCAGGCGGAACCGAGACATATTCGGTCTCGAACACCTGATTGAGAAATTGCCCGGTTGTCGCGTTATCCGATGTCCCCACGCGCCCCCCGGCGAAGCCGAGATCATCGGGCGGCAGATCGAGGCGCGAGATCGGCAGGGGTCGCGCATGTTCGACCCGCAAGACCGCCTTACGCACCGCGTCATCAGCAACCACTGCGCGAGCGTCGACAAGGGCGCAGGCGAAAGCGACAGCACTCGCGCAAAGCCAAGTGGTGATTTTCATTGGTTTCTCTCCCTGGCGTCAGAGTGCGGGACATCGTGTTAAGCTGTCAATCAGCAATCTTGCAGTCGCGAATATAATTTGTATTTTTTATTTATTTCAATAGTTTAGTTATCAACCTTTAGTATGACTCTGCAATTCTGGGGGCTGTGCTACCCTTCGCACATGAACAGAGACTCAGGTCACTTCGTGCTGATCGCCCTATTGGGCCTGTGGGTCGTACTCGCCCCGCAATCCGCCAAGGCGGACGATCTCTGGAGCGGCAAGTCTGCGGCTTTTTTCGGGGTCGCCTTTCTCGACACATCGACCGAAGGCGCAGTAAAAGGCGCGCGTGTGGACGAGGCCGAGCGCGTCGAATTGGTGCGCGGCTTCATCGCCGAGCAGTTTGCCGAACGCGGTGTCACTCTCGTAGATCTTGCCCCGGCACAGGAAGAACTCGACCGCACACTGAACCCGGCCCGATGCAACGGCTGCGAATTGCGCATGGCGCAGAGGCTCGGTGCGGATTACGCGATCGTGTCGGAAGTGCAGAAGGTCTCGAACCTGATCTTGTCCCTGAACATCCAGGTCCGCGACCCTGAAACCGGGCGCAATCTGCGCGCCAGTAGTGTCGAAATTCGTGGAAATAACGACGACTCATGGCTGCGCGGGATGCGCTACATTCTCGAACGCGCGATCTTCTCTGGGTCGTAAGCCGGGCAACAATCACCAAACCGCCGGTGATCCGCGTCGGCGCGATCTCTGCGTTGCAGCAACGATCCGCGCCGCTCGGCCGCGCCCGCAAACGCGCTGACGCAGGGTCATACTTAAGGCGGATTCCCTCGATTTTCAGTTGACGAGACGTGCTCACGACCGCGCTATAGAACGTGCATAAAGGGGTGGACCGGCGCAAGAGGTAGCTTCGGGACGCGCGAGGATATGCAACTAAGAGCCATCACAGATATCCTTCAGATGGTCTAGGGAGATGAGATCATGAAATACACTCTGCCACTTGCGGCCAGTTTGCTGATGACCAGCAGTCTGGTTGCCACTGCCAATGACAGCGTCAAGGAAGCCATGAGCGATCCGGGGAATTGGGCAATCCAGACCGGCGACTACGCCAATACCCGTTTCTCGACACTCGACCAGATTACCAACGAGAATGCGGGCGACCTGCAGGTTGCCTGGACCTTCTCGACTGGTGTGCTGCGCGGCCATGAGGGCGGCCCGCTGATCATCGACAACATGATGTATGTGCACACGCCTTTCCCGAACAACGTCTTTGCGCTCGACCTTGCGGATGAAGGCAAGATCGTCTGGCGCTATGAGCCGCGTCAGGACACGGATGTTGTCGCGGTGATGTGCTGTGACACTGTGCATCGCGGTGTGGCCTATGCGGATGGAATGATCTTCCTGCATCAGGCTGACACCACGATTGTCGCGCTCGATGCAATGACCGGCGAAGTGAAATGGACCGCTGTGAATGGCGACCCGTCGGTCGGTGAGACCAACACGGCGACGGTCATGCCGGTCAATGACAAGCTGATCGTCGGCATCTCGGGCGGTGAATTCGGCGTGCAGGGCCATCTGACGGCGTACAACCTGCATACGGGCGAGATGGAATGGCGCGCCTATTCCGTCGGCCCTGATGACCAGATCCTCTTTGATGAGAACACCACCGAACACGGTGTGCCGGTCCCGGCCAATTCGTCACTTGACAGCTGGGAAGGCGATCAGTGGAAGATCGGCGGCGGCACGACTTGGGGCTGGTTCTCTTATGACCCCGATCTCAACCTCGTCTATTACGGCACCGGCAACCCCGGCACCTGGAACCCCGCGCAGCGTCCGGGCGACAACAAATGGACCATGGCCATCATCGCGCGTGATGCGGATACTGGTGTCGCCAAGTGGGTCTATCAGAAAACGCCCTTCGATGAGTGGGACTATGACGGGGTGAACGAGAACATCCTCGTCGACAAGGAAATCGACGGTGAGATGCGCAAGCTTCTCGTAAACTTCGACCGCAACGGGTTCGCTTACACGCTTGACCGTGAAACCGGCGAACTGCTGGTGGCCGAGAAGTTCGACCCGACCGTGAACTGGGCGACGCATGTCGATATGGATCGGGATTCGGAAACTTACGGGCGTCCGATGGTGGTCGCGGAATACTCGACCTTCCAGCAGGGTGAGGACGTCAATACCACCGGCATCTGCCCTGCAGCACTTGGGACCAAGGACCAGCAGCCTGCGGCCTTCAGCCCGCAAACGGGTCTATTCTACGTGCCGACCAACCATGTCTGCATGGATTACGAGCCGTTCCGCGTCAGCTACACGGCCGGTCAGCCCTTCGTCGGCGCAACCCTGTCGATGTATCCGACCCCGGACAGCCATGGCGGGATGGGCAATTTCATCGCCTGGGACGCAGTGAACGGTGAAATCGTCTGGTCTATCCCCGAGAAATTCTCGGTCTGGTCGGGCGCTCTGGCAACGGCAGGCGATGTTGTCTTCTACGGCACGCTTGAAGGGCATCTGAAAGCCATCGACGCACATACCGGCGATGAGCTCTACCGCTTCAAGACGCCCTCGGGGATCATCGGCAACGTGACCACCTATGAGTTCGACGGCAAACAGTATATTGCTGTCCTGTCGGGCATCGGGGGCTGGGCCGGGATCGGGCTTGCGGCTGGTCTGACGGATCCCAGCGACGGCTTGGGGGCTGTCGGCGGCTATTCCGCGCTGTCGGATTACACAGCGCTTGGCGGGCAGCTGACCGTCTTCGCTCTGCCGGACTGATCCACGGTCCACAAGAACCAATACGGTCGCCTTTCGGGGCGACCGTTCCTGCCCTCAAAACATACCACCACCCGTTTATTTTGTTGCCCCGACCGCATGGCTTGGCTTAGCCTCGGGATCGTCAGGGAGGACCTTCAACAGGGCTGACACAACCATGCGGTGCATCCTGTGCCCGTGGGACTTGAACAGGGGGGAATAATGAAACACGGCTCGATGCTGGCATATGGCATCGCGGACAAGGCATCCGCGATCAACCCGATCATCAATGATCTTCTGATTGTCGAAGACCACCCGGTGATGAGCGAGGCGCTCTCGCTCATTCTCAAGATCGAATTCGGATTGCGCTCCGTGCGCACGGAACATTCGCGCGAGCGCGCCGCAGAGGCGCTGCGCGAGGGGCCACTGCCCGATGCGATCCTGCTCGATCTGCATCTGCCCGATTGCAGCGGGATCGAGACGATTATCGCCTTGCGCAAGATCGTGCCAGAGACGCCCATCGTCGTGATCTCGGCTGACACCTGCGCCACGATGGTCTCAGCAGCCTTGGCAGCCGGCGCGCGCGGCTATATCGGCAAGGAGCTGATCCGCAAGGAGCTTTGCGCCAGTCTGCACCGCGCATTCTGTGGTGAAATCGTGGTGCCCGACTGGTATGATCCGGGCCATGTCGACCCGACCGAACAGCAGAAACGCAGTGAGACGACGGCGCGGTTGATGGAACTCACTCCGCAGCAGTTGCGCATCCTGCGCCTGATCTGTGCGGGACATGCGAATAAGGAAATCGCCTATCAACTCTCCATCGCCGAGGCGACGGTGAAAACGCATGTGAACAAGATCCTCAGCAAGATCAATGTCCGGCGGCGCACGCAGGCCGTGCGGTTGGCCAATGAGGTGCAGCTTTTCACCTTTGCAGAACTTGGCTGACGGCCCATGTCGGACGTCGTGAACCCGGAAAGCATGAGCGCAGGGGGGCCGGGACTGCTCTCGCCGACCCACGCGCATCCGGTCACGGCAACATCACTCGCCGGGGATGTCGAGACCGCAGCAACTGAGCTCTGTGCAGGGCTCGGGGGCTGCGATCCGGGACTCGTGCTGGTCTTTGCAGCGGCCCGCCATGCACTTGACGGGCTTGGTGCGGCGCTGCGCCAGCGGTTGCCCGAAGGCTGCGTTCTCATGGGATGCTCGACCGCGGGCGAATTGTGGCGCGATGGCTATCACAATGACAGCGCGGTCGCGATCGGCTTTCCCAAGACCGGCTTCCGGACAGCGGCGCTGAAGCTGCGCGGGCTGTCGCGGCTCTGCGTGAGCGACTGGATCACCCAGCTGCGCGCGCTGCATGACCGCTTCCGCCCTGCACCGAACAAGCATCTGATCGCGCTGTTGCTGGTCGACGGACTGTGCACCCGCGAGGAAATGCTCTCGGTCGCGATTGATGCGGCCCTGCCAGATGTGCCGGTTTTCGGGGGCTCGACCGGATTTGGCCGCGACCACCGGCATGGTGATGTGCTGCTTGACGGCGATACAGATACGGATTCCGCAGTCTTCTGCCTCATCGAATCCGATCTGGTCATCCATCCGATCGTCATTGACCATTTCCGCTCACTCATCGGCGATATGGTGGTGACCGCCGCCCGGCCCGAACCGCGCATCCTTGACGAGATCAACGCCGAACCCGCGGCCGAGGAATATGCGCGCCTGGTCGGCGTCGACCGCGCGCGGCTCTCCACCGCCGTTTTCGCCCAGCATCCGCTGATCGTGCAGATCAACGGGCGCAACTATGTCCGCGCCATTCGCGCCCAGACCTCGGATGGCGGGCTGGTGCTGATGTCCGCCGTGGAGACCGGCACTGTGCTGCAACTCGGTCTGGCCGAGGACCTCGCAGGCGGGTTTGAGCGCGCACTCGGCGCGCTGCCCGAGCGCCCGGTACTGACGCTGTCTTTCGACTGCATCCTGCGCCGCATCGCCGTGGAGCGCGCAGGCATCAGCCAGAGCCTGCAACGCAGTTTCGACCGCTACAATATTGCCGGGTTCAACACTTATGGCGAGCAACATGGCGGGATGCATGTGAACCAGACCTTCATCGGTCTGGCGTTCCTGCCGCAAAAGGCCAGTGATGCATATCTGCGGTGACAGGGACCAGCGCCAGCTTGAAAAGCTGCGGCGGATCAACGAGATCCTGATCAAGCGCGTCAAGGATCTCGATGACAGGCGCGGCTCGGCGCATTCGGCCTTTCAGGCCGCAATCGCGCTGGAAAAGGAAGTGATCATCCGCAATCGTGAACTGGAACAGGCGCTTGAAGAGCTATACCGCAAGAACGAAGAGCTTGCGGCCGCCCGCGCAGCGGCAGAGGCGGCAGATCGCTCCAAGACCCGCTTTCTGAGTGCCGCGAGCCATGATCTTCTGCAGCCTCTGAGCGCGGCGCGCCTGTTCCTGACGGCGCTGAATGACACCTCGCTTGACGAATTGCAGACCGAATTGATCGAGCGCATCGGCCATTCCTTTCAGGGCGTCGAGGACCTGATGCGCGCGGTGCTCGACATCTCCAAGCTACACAACCAGAGCAACACAGCCGCGCAGCACAAGGTCGGACCCGTCTCGCTCAAGCGGCTGCTGGGGCGGCTCGCGGATGAATCAGCGGCCCTCGCGGCGGCGAAACGGCTGGATTTCCGCTATGTCGAAACGCAGGCCACGGTCGATAGCGACCCGATGTATCTGCGCCGGATCGTCCAGAACCTGCTCGCCAATGCGATCCGCTACACCAATCACGGCAAGGTTCTGCTCGGGGTGCGGCGGCGCAAGGGGCAGATCGTGATCGAGGTGCATGACACCGGAATCGGCATCCATCCCAGCGAGCAAGAGCGGGTCTTCGAGGAATTTCACCGCGCCAATCCCGATGACGCGACGCGCGGCGTCGGTCTGGGCCTGTCCATTGTCAAGCGCGCCTGCGACATGCTCGGCCATCAGGTGACCCTGCGCAGCAGGCCGGGGCTGGGAACTTGCGTCAGCGTCGCTATCCGTGCATCGGACGGGCATGCCGCACCCAACGCGCAGCCCGTTTTCTCGACCTCCAGCGCCAAGGCGCTCGCAGGCAAGGCCGTGGTCGTGATCGAGAATGATCCGCCGCTGCGCCGCGCCTATGAGATCCTGCTCAAGCATAACTGGCAGATGCAGGCGGATATCGTGGCCACGACCGAGGACGCGCTGGACCTCAAAGGCCCGTTCGATGCGATCATCGCCGATTACAGTCTCGACGGGGGCGAAACGGGCGTGGGCTCCATCCGCCGCCTGCGCGCGCATCATCACCGCGATCTGCCTGCCCTGCTGATCACTGGCCACGCCAACCCGGACCTCGCGCGCGCGTGTCGCGGCAAGGATATCAAGGTGGTCGCCAAACCTGTGCGCAAGCGCGATCTCGAACGCCTGCTGACGGGGCTCATCACTTGACGGGCCGCGCAGCGCGGCACGGTTATCATGACGGAGGACATCATGCGATTTTCACATTCCAGCAGTCTTTGCGCTCTGCTCCTTGGCCTTGGGCTGACGCTGGGCAGCGCCCCGGCGCAGGCGGGCGCGGCGCAGGACCGCATCTTCGCGACAGGCGTTCTCGACGGGATCGCGGCGGAGGAGCAGCTGATCTATCGCCATGACCGGCAGGTGGGCTTCACCGATGAAAGGCTCCGCGCACTCGAAAACGGACGCGCGACCCTGACCATCGAGCAGAGTGACACCGGGGCGCGCGAAGCCCGTCTGGTGCTCACTGAAGATGAGCGCGAGCGGCGGCTCAACCCGTTTCCGGGCAGCGGTGGCAATCCGCTCATGATGGTGTTCATGGAAAACGCTGTGCAGAACATGGCCGGGCTCACAGGCGGCAATGCCTATTACATCCGCAACCGCATGCGCGAGGCGCTGAGCACGCAAGATCACCGCGCCGAGGTCCGGCTGACCTATGACGGCGCGGAAATCACTGCGGAACGGATGCAGTTTCGCCCCTTCGCCGAGGATCCCAATCGCGAGCGGATGGGGGCCTTCGGGGAGCTGGAATTGCAGGTCGTGGTCAGCCCGGACGTGCCGGGATATTTCGCGCAGTTCTCGCTTGCGACCGGCGCGACACCTGAAGGGGAGCCGCTGTTGGTCGAGAACATGACACTGGAGGGCGTGCACTGGCTGGAGTGATCCAACCCACGGCCCAGCGCCCACTGAACCGATGAAAGGAGTTGCCATGCGCAAAACTGCACTCGCCACATGTCTCACGCTAGGGCTGGCTCTGCCAGCCTCGGCGATCGAGAATGACTATCCGACGGAAGCGCGCGCTGATTACGTCTTCGCCTGCATGGCCGTGAACGGAAACAGCCGCACTGCGCTCACCCGTTGTTCGTGCTCCATCGACACAATCGCGTCGATCCTGCCCTATGAGCAATATCTCGAAGCGGAAACAGTGCTGTCCCTGCGCCTGATTGCGGGGGAGCGGGTCGGCGTGATGCGCACAGCGCCTGTGGCCAACCAGCTCGTGGATGCGCTGCGCCGGGCGCAGGCCGAAGCAGAGTTGCTCTGCTTCTGACTGGCGCTGGCGGGGGACGCCTCTGTCGCGGCTTCAGCCCGGCGGCCCGCCCCCGCTCAGAGCCCCGCGCGGAAGTCGCCGCCATATTCACCGCCCCGGATATCGCCTGCGCGGATGCTCAGGCCCCCGGCCCCGTTGTCGCTATAGCTGAAACGGAAGCTCGGGTCTTCGCTCAGCGTGATCCCGCCCGTCATGGTAAACAGCAGCGCCCCGCCCTGATGGATTTCGACCCGGTCCACATACCAGGCCGGAATGTAGTGATGCGTGATCTGGTCGCGCTGCAGCCCGGAATTGCTCGGATGCCGCACCATCACTTGCACCATGCGCCTGTCCTCGGGCTGCGCCTCAGGTGCGATCCAGCGCACATGGGTGCGCCCGAGTTGCGCCATGGCCGCCTCCATATCGCGCGCGGCCGGGGCCGAACACCCGCCCGACGCGCGCACATACCGCCCCACCATGTAGAGCGTCCCATCCTCGGTCTCGGCAATCGCGCGGACGTTGGAATAGGCATTCACCCGCAACCGCGTCTCCAGATCAATCGCGCCCATATCCGGCCCGAATTCGAATTCCGCGGCAAAAGGCGCGGGGTTCTCATCGACCAGCAAGGTCAGGCGCACCACGCGTATCTCCGGGTCCGCCTGTTGAAACCGCACGGGAACGGTCGCGGCATCCTGCGCCCGGAACGGCGCATCAAGGCTGAAGCGCCCGGCCCCGTCCTGAATGGGCCGGTCAGCGAAATAGCTCGGGCGCAGATGTTCCCATGTCGCGCCATCCTGAAGCGGGTTGGGCCGCTCCGCGCTGGCGGTGGCGGGCAGCGCGAACGTACTCAAGAGCGCCGCGACGAGGGCAAGCTGTCGGATCATGGGGTCCTCCTCCCAGAAACTCGCGCGAAGCATAGCATGTTTCAGAAAATCGCAAAATCGTCTATAAGTTGCGCATCTTCACCTTGCAGGCCCATATGACTGCGCTGTTTCTGTCTCTCTGCCTCTCTGCAACCCCGGAGAACTGCGCCACGCGCCTCGTGCCCGGCCCCTGCACCGAGGCGCGCGCCGAAGCCTGGGCCCATGCGCGCCCTGATCTGACCTTGCGCGACTGGGACTGCGCGCCCGTTGATGCGCGCATCACCCCCCTGCCCGTTGCGGAGGTCGCGTCCGGGCTCTTCGTGTTCAAAGGCCCGCATGAACTGGCCACGCCGGAAAATGCCGGGGCGCATGCGAATCTCGGCTTCATCATCGGGGCCGACGCCGTGGCTGTCATCGACGCGGGCGGCTCGCGCCAGATCGGTGAGCAACTCTATGCAGCGATCCGCCAACGGACCGACCTGCCCATCGGCTGGCTGATCCTGACCCATATGCACCCCGATCACGTTCTTGGCGCCTCGGTCTTCCGCGATGCGGGGGCAAGCGTGCTGGGCCATGCGCGCCTGCCCGATGCGCTGGCCGCGCGGGCAGAGATCTATCTCGAACGCGCCGTCCAGGATCTGGGGCCGACGCTGGCCATCGGCACCGAGATCGTCCTGCCCGATGCCGTGATCACGGAGCGCGAGACCATCGAGCTGGGCGCGCGCCCGCTCGTCCTCGAGGCCCATCCCGTCGCGCATACGGACAATGACCTGAGCGTCTTCGATACGCAAACCGGCACATGGTGGCTGTCCGATCTACTCTTTGACGAACATCTGCCCAGCATTGACGGATCGCTCATGGGCTGGCGGGCGCTGATGGCTGATCTGAGCGCGCGCCCCGCCGCGCAGGTCATCCCCGGTCATGGCGGCCCTGCCCTGCCCTGGCCTGAGGGGGCCGCGCCCATGCTCGCGTATTTCGACGCGCTGATCGAAGAGACCCGCGCTGCAGTGGCGCGTGGCGAGAGCCTGTCCGAAGCCCTGCGCCATCTTGGGAAGGGCTTGCAAGGCGACTGGGCCCTGTTCGACACGTTCCACCCCCAGAATGCGACAGCCGCCTATCTGGAGCTTGAGTGGGAATAAATCCGCAGTGCAGCGCTCAGTTGATGGCCGAAAGCAGCCGCGCGATCGCAAAGGCGCGCTGCTCCAGCAGGACCGGCGTTTCGCAGACATAGGTCAGGGATTGGGCGCGCTCGCGAAAGATCCGCACATTCCAGTCCAGTTCTTCTTCCAGCGCGTCGATCCGGTCGAAATCCATCTCGGAGGCATCTGTCAGGACCGCCATTTCCGCGCGCGCGGTGTCGATGCTCTGCGACAGAGCCGCCTGCGTGCGCGCATAGCGCCCGATCCCTGCGATGATTCGCGCGCGGCGCGTGTTGATCTGATCGAGGATGCCCGCAAAGAGCAGCGCCATGGCCTCGGGGCGATCTTCGGGCGGCAGGGTCTGGGCAAATGCCGCAGCCTGCGCCTGCACCTCTTCGGTGGTGACACGCCGCTGTGCAAGTGCGGGGGCCAAGGTCCGGATCGTCGCATGCGCGCGCCAGTCTTCCTCCGGAAACGGCCCCGCCCACATCTGCCCCATGGCCAGCGTATCCACCCGGCGCTGGATACAGGGCCAGTCCGGATCATCATATTTTGCAAACACCGCTGCAGGCGCAGCAACTGTGAGCGCCAAAGCGGCAATCACGGATATGTGAAGGCGCATTCTCATCTCTCCCCGAAATTTTCCTCTGTTCGCACCCGACGCGCGCATTAGCGTTTACGGAGTGGTGTAATTGCCCTGCAACCATGCGAAGACAGGGAACTCATACTGTCATGGATGGGTTTCCCTGATGCCGGAATATGGCTGACTTTCGCAGCGCAACCCCTTGTGTCGCGTCTTGAAGCGGCCTCATTTGACAAACGGAGTTTTCATATGATCCATCTCGTGCTTGTGGCCTGTCTGTATAATTCTCCTGATAGCTGTGTTGAGCGAACCCTGAGCTACACAGATGTCACCAGTCTCATGTCCTGCGTCATGCGTGCGCAACCGGAGCTTGTCACCTGGGAGCAACGCAACCCCACCTATTTCGTCAAGCGCTGGCATTGCGATACTGACGCCACGCGCCGCATCCCGACCTGAACCTTCCGCCTCCTCTGGCGCCCAAGGTCTGAAGATTCCCGCCTGCTGTCAAGTTTTTGAAGGCGTGACCATACTTTAGTTATAGGCAATGCTCCGCCTCTCAGACCATATGGCGAGCCCGGAACATATGTCCTGTCGTCTAGTGCTCTGCTAATGTGATCCCTATCGTGGGTCGGAAACCGATCCAGTCAGGGAGGACGAACGATGAGATGGACGAAAATCGCGGGCCTGGCGGTCTGCCTTGCATTTGCCGGACCCGCCCTTGCCGCATCAGGCAGCGGCCCGCATGAGGCCGTTACCGAAGAGGACGGCAAATTCTTCGACGCCGACAGCAACCCGACCTTCATGGTGCTCGAAGATGGCACGGTCGATTGGTACACATTCTCCGGATACCGGCGCTATCATGCGGAATGCCATGTCTGCCATGGGCCGGACGGGCAAGGCTCGACCTATGCGCCCTCATTGGCGAGAGCCGTCCTCGAACTGGATTATTTCGAATTCGTCGGGATCGTTGCCAGCGGGTATGAAGTCGGCAGCAATGTGATGCCCGCTTTCGGCACCAATCCCAATGTGATGTGCTATGTCGAAGACCTCTACGTCTATCTCAGGGCCGTCGGGACCGGATCAATTTCGCGCGGACGCCCGGCGCAGCGCATGGACAAACCCGAGTCAGCGATAGCGTTCGAAAATGACTGCATGGGTTAAATCGACACTGGCCGCTCTGGGGGCTCTCGCCTGCGTCTGGACCGCCAGCCCATCGCAGGCGCAACTCATCGACATCACCTCGCGCACGCAGTTCCGCGTCTGCGCGGATCCGGCGAATATGCCGCTGAGCAATGACAGGCTCGAAGGGTTCGAGAATGACATCGCCGAACTCTTCGCGCAGCATTTCGAGCGGGAATTGCGCTACACGTGGTTTCCCATGGCCATGGGGTTCGTGCGGCGCACGCTGATCGAGAATAATTGCGACGTGATCATCGGCTTCGCGCAGGGCGATGAGATGGTGCTCAACAGCAACCATTACTACACGTCAACGCATGTTCTGGTCGTCCCGCGCGACAGCGATCTGGCGGATGTGACGACACTTGCGGATCCGCGCCTTCAGGGTCGGGTCATGGGCGTCATCGCGGGCAGCCCGCCAGCGAGCCATCTTGCCCATCACAAGCTGATGCGCGAGGCACGGAGCTATTCGCTGATGGTGGATCGCAGAGTGCTCGACCCGAATGGCGAGATGCTGCGCGACTTGCTGGCGGGGGAGATTGATGCGGCCGTCATGTGGGGGCCGATTGGCGGCCCGCTGGCGCAAGCCTCGGAGGCGGATCTGGTGGTGACACCGCTGCTCAACGAGGAAGCCAGCCCGCGCCTGTTCTACCGCGTGACGATGGGTGTGCGTCAGGGCGAGGACACATGGAAACGCGAATTGAACAGCGCGATCCGCCGGTTGCAGCCGGAAATCGACGCGATTCTGCGTGCGCATGGCGTGCCCTTGCTCGAAGATATGGGCACCCGGTTGAAGGAGGAGGTGGCGCCCTGATGCGCCGCCTCATGGCCTGCGCGGCGATGAGCCTCGCCGTGGCGATGCCCGCGGGCCTGCGCGCTGAGGCGCCCGAGCCCGACAGCTATCGTGGCGAGCCCTATCGCGCCCCGGTCCCGGCGACCCTTGCCGGGGCCGATGTGCTGGATGACAGCCAAGCCCATGCGCTCTGGGAAACGGGCGCGGCTGTTTTCATCGACGTCCTGCCCCATACCCCGCGCCCACCGGACCTGCCTGCGGATATGCTCTGGAATGAGCCCCCCCGCGACACCATCCCGGGCGCGATCTGGCTGCCCAACACGGGCTATCAAGGGCTCTCCGAGACAGAGATGAGCTATTTCACCCAAGGGCTCGCAACCGCCAGTGAGGGACGCGGGGACGCGCAGCTTGTGTTTTTCTGTCTCGCCGAGTGCTGGATGTCGTGGAACGCCGCGCGCCGGGCGCTCGAGATCGGCTATTCGCAAGTTCACTGGTATCCGCAGGGCACCGATGGCTGGGCTGCGCAGGGCTGGCCGCTCGCCCGGATCACGCCGTGGGAGAACCGAGCGCCTTAGACCTTTTGACCTATAGGATTCATGGGTTGTGGCAGTATAACCTGAAGGAGACGTGAGGGAGGAAAGACCATGAAACTGTTTGGGACGTTGAAAACGGCCACGCTGGCGCTTGTCATCTCGGCGCTGCCCGCGCTTGCCGACTTGCCGGTGCTCAAGATCGCGAGCCAGGCCGGGGGCACGGTCGCCTGGGAGCTGGAGACGATCCGCCACCACGCGCTTGATGAGGCGCAGGGCTTCCGGCTCGACATTGTCGAAGTCGCAGGCAAAGCGGCGGGGCAGATCGCCTTTCAGGGCGGCGAGGTCGATGTGATCGTCGATGACTGGATCTGGGTCGCACGCCAGCGCGCTGCTGGTCAGGACATCGCCTTTCTGCCCTATAGCCGCGCTGTTGGGGGCGTGATGGTGCCCGAAGGCAGCGCCGCACAGAGCCTCGAGGATCTCGCAGGCCAGCAGATCGGCATCGCGGGCGGGCCACAGGACAAAAGCTGGCTGATCCTGCGCGCCTATGCCGCGCAGCAGGGCTTTGATCTGATGGCCGAAACCGAGCAGGTCTATGGGGCGCCGCCGCTGATCTTCCAGACGGCACGCGCAGGCGATCTGGGCGGCGCGATCAATTTCTGGCATTTCATGGCCAAGCAGGAAGCTGCAGGCATGCGGCATCTGATCTCGGTCGCCGAGGCCGCCGAGGAGCTGGGCATGGACCCGGCCATGCCGCTTCTGGGCTATGTCGTGCAATCGGCGCTTGTGGATGAACAACCCGAACTGGTCGCGGCCTTCGCAGCGGCCTCGCGCGCGGCCAAGGCGCAACTCGCGAGCAGTGAGCAGGACTGGGACCGTCTGCGCCCGATCATGAACGCGGCCAATGACGACGAGTTTGACGCGCTCAAGGCGGGCTTTCGCGCAGGTATCCCCGCCGAAGGTCCGGTCGATGAAAGCTCGGCCCGCGCGATGTTCCGCGTGATGGTGGAACTCGGTGGCGAAGAGCTGGTCGGTCAGGCCACGGATCTGCCCGAAGGCGTGTTCGTGCCGCTCGGATCGTGACACTCAGCGACGCCATATCCGCAGCGACCGGCGGGCGCGCAGGCACAACTGCGCGCCCCCTGCCCGCCTGGATCGTGCGCGCGCTCTCGCTCGCGGCGCTGATTGCCTTCTGGTGGGTGCTGGCATGGCTCAAGGCCGATCCGATGGTCCTGCCCGGCCCGCAGGTCGTGCTGCCGCGCATGGGGCAGGAAGCGGCCTCGGGCGCGCTCTGGGTGCATCTGGGCGCGACGCTCTGGCGGGTCGTGCAGGCGTTTACATGGGCGATGTCACTGGGGCTGGTTCTGGGCGTCGCCATGGGGCTTTTGCCAGCGCTCAACCGCTGGCTGGATCCTTGGCTGGTGGTGTTTCTGAACCTGCCCGCGCTCGTGGTGATCGTCCTGTGTTTCCTGTGGATCGGACTGAATGAGACCGCCGCGATTGTCGCGGTCGCGATCAACAAGATCCCGCTCGTCACCGCCATGACCCGCGAAGGCGCGCGGGCGCTGAGTGCGCCTCTCTCGGACATGGCGCGGGTCTTCGGCATGTCACCGCTCGCGCGGCTGCGCCATATCCTCTTGCCGCAAATGGCCCCGCATCTGGCCTCCACCGCGCGCTCTGGCCTGAGCCTCATCTGGAAAATCGTGCTGGTGGTCGAATTTCTGGGGCGCGGGCAAGGCGTGGGCTTCAAAATCCACCTGCATTTCCAGATGTTCGATGTGACGATGGTGATGGTCTACGCGCTGGCCTTCATCGCTGTGATGCTCGCCATCGAGACGCTGATCCTGCAACCCATCGAGGCGCGCGCGCGCCGTTGGCGGGACGCATGAGCCTCGAAGTCGCGATCCGTGCCAAAACCTTCGGCGCTGCGCCTGTGCTGCGAGACGTGAGCTTCCAGCTTGCGCGCGGCGAGGTGCTCGCTGTGCTCGGGCCCTCGGGCGTGGGCAAATCGACGCTGTTGCGGCTGATCGCCGGGCTCGACACGGATTATGATGGGCGGATCACCCGCGCGGGGCGGCTCGCAATGGTATTTCAGGAGCCGACCCTGATGCCCTGGCGATCAGCGCGCGACAATCTGCGCCTGACCACTGGTGTCAGCCCGGCCGAGGCCGAAGCCGCGCTCGACCGCGTGGGGCTTGCAGGCAAGGGCGCGCTCTATCCCGGCCAGCTCTCGCTCGGCCAGCAACGCAGGCTCTCGCTCGCCCGCGCCTATGCGGCAAAGCCTGACATCCTGCTGCTCGATGAACCCTTCGTCTCGCTCGACGAGGCGCTGGTGCGCGATATGCTGGCGCTGACCGAGAGCGTGATCGCCGAGCAGCGTCCTGCGACGGTCTTCGTGACCCATGCCGCGCAAGAAGCCGACCAACTCGCAACGCGGCGCATGCATCTGCAGCCTGTCGCGCTTCGCACATGACGAGAGGACCTGCGCGCCTTCGGCATCAACAGGGAAAAAGGCGGCATCGCGCGTCAGTTCGTGTTGAGCGTGGTGCAGGCGGCTCAGGGGATGCCGCTGGAGTGATGCATGATCTCTGATTGCAGCGCCCCGGCATGGGTCCAATCGGGATGGATGCTGGCACATCGCGTGCAGGACCTGACACACTCCGGTGTGACGTCAATCACGCAAAGCACCTAGGCGCTCCAGCGCGGCCGAGAATCCGTGCACAGACACAGGCACGTCACGCGGCTGAGCACTGAAGGGCGTTGTGCGCAGGCGCATGAAAGGCATATCATCGAGCGCGTCCAGAAGCTCGGGCTCAAGCGGGAGAAAGGCATAGCATTCGGTCGCCTGACACACTCTGGGCGTGACAAATGCAAGTGGCTCGGGAGCCATACCCGGATAGAGCGTCACCCCCGCATGCAGGTCAAGCCCAAGGGGCAGGATAAGTGTCAGGCGCGGGCCATCATTGGCTTCAAGATCGACACGGGCCGACAGCACACGGTCACCTGTATCGGCACTGCGCACATCTTGAGACATGGTGCAGACCACAGTCGCAGCGACTGTCCCGCAGCTGATCTCCCAATCCTGAAATCGTTCTGTAACCCCTACGGCTTTTGGGGTTCCGGTCGCCACCCCCTCGGCGTCAGCGACGGCCGCAGTTGACAGCGATACACCAAGCAAACCAGCAAAGACGGCCTGCAAAAGGCGCGGCCGTCTTTCTGGATCAGGGATGTTCCTGCTCTGGTCGATCGTCTCCACAGACAAAGATCATCACCACTTTAAATCAAGGCTGATTTGCCCACGTGCCGCGTCAAGCCGGTTCTTACCCTGCAGGCTGTATGTCGTATACAGCGCCGCGCCCATGCGCGCATTAGATGTCAAGTCCACTTGTCCACCGACACCCATTTCGAGCCGGTTGCGCTTCCGGCGCGGTTCGAGCGTGGACGTCATGTCCCCGAGGGTAACGTCGACCTTGGGGCTGAAAGACACCTCGCGGATCAGATCAGCGCTCAGAAATAGATCGAAATTCTCACCTGACGCGGCGTCGGCACGATAGTCGAGCACAGTCCCGATGCGCCCCTGGGTGGACCGCAGGCGGCGGAACTCGACCTCTTCCCCCGTCGGCCCCATAATGTCCTTCAAGCTCAGCGAGGCAACGCTGAGCTGCGCCTGCGGAGTGATGCTCAGCCGCTCACCGAGCGAGATTTCATGGCCAAGCTCGACCGAAATCGAAGTAGAATGGCCGCGCTGCGTATCTTCAATCAGGTCGATTTTGTTGCGGAAACGCTGATGAAAGCCGACCACGTCAACATATGTGCCGCCTGCGCCCATCCAAGTGGCAGATGCTCCGATGCCGTAGGCTTTGGTCTTGATCCCAGCTGCCCCGAAAATCGAATTGATCCGGCTGCTTGCATCTTTGTATTCCGCAAAGGCCCCAAGGCGGATATGACCGAAATCTGTCACGATGCTGGGTAGGTCGTACCCCAGCTGCAGCGTGCTGACCGATTGTCGTCCCGACGTTCCAAGCGCGAAATCACGCGATTGGAAGCGCTGACGTTCAAGCGCTGCGGTCATCCAGACAATGCCGGTATCAGAGGGCTCTGCTATGCCCGTCGTCCCTTGTGTGCTCAGGGTCAGGCCATCGCCACCAGAAGACGCGACACGAGCCCCTAAATGTTGCCGCATCGATCCGACATGGGACAAATCCGCCATCATCCGTGGCAGCGCTTCATAAAGCGGCGCGGCGCGGAGAATGACCGGCGCTGGCGCGGTGTCCGGGGCGGGCGATGCCCCTGCCGCGAAGCGTGTGGCGACAGTGGCCAGATAGCTGACGAAGTCGTCTAGGCCCGCGATCATGGCCAGGAAGGGTTCATCCGCAGAAGCCGTCCCAACACCGCCACCAATTTCGATGTTCCCATAAACGAACCCGTCGATGATCTCGCGGTCATTGATGTCGCCGTCTTCCACCAATTCCTCATTCACGCGCAACGACGCAGCAGCGCCTTCGCTGATCACGATCATCAGATAGTTTTCAGCAAAATCCGCTTCATCGCCCACTGTCGGCACGGCAAAAACATACGAATCCAGCCACTGATCGGTTCCTGGCACGATGGTCATCGCCGGGTCCCCAAGTGTGCGGCCGCCACCAGTACCCCGCATGTACTGGCCCAATTGCACGGGGTTCGTCGCCGTGATCCTGGCGTTGCCCACCCCGTCGGTGGTCAGAAAGTCCCCGCGGTCGATGGTGCCGCGCGAAATCCCGTCGACGAAGACCTCAGCATCGTCGGTGGCCGCGATGACGCGAATGAGGTCGGCATCGACGCCAGCACGCGGCGAGCGCGGCATGAGGAATTCGGTCGCAAAATCCTCGACGCCGAACTGCTGGGTAATAACATGGTCACAGGCTGGCACATTCGTCGGCACGTTGCCGCAGCGTACGCCGGCAAAGACCGCCACCGGCGCGGTGGCCGCTACCTCGGTGCCCGAGACATCCGTGCCCTGCAGCCCCAGCGACTCACCCGCGTTCAGCGTGACGGTATGCGCCACGCCGGCCGCCAACCCGCTCAGCGCATTGCGCGGGGTGAAGGTGACTTCGGTGCCATCCTCAACCGCCGTGATCGACAGCTGCGACTCAAGTCCTTGGCTGAGCTGGTTCCACCCCAGGACGAAATATTCGCTGCGTAGGGCATTGGTGTCCAGCAGCGCCGTAATGTCGCTACTGAATTGCCGCCGGTTTGTTGCCAGCGCGCTGATGGGGGCATCGGCGGTGATAAACAGTGCCCGATCAGTCACGGCACCTGTTAGCGGGATGAGCGAATCGAGATTGTCGATATCGACCTGAAAAAGCCCTCAGCACCAATGCTGAAATCCAGCGAGAACCCTGCATTGTTGGAAATCGTGCCTGCCGTACCTGCAGCGCCGAATATGTCGAGTGAGTTTTGGCTAACGGTGGTATTTTCATGGAACCCAGCAACCAAGGTGGTTTCTTGCGACCAGGCCTTGCCCGCCATCCCGAGCGCACCGCAGGCGGCGACAAGCGCGAAACCATACGACAGAGTTTCCGGAAACACTGCAGCGCGCCAAGTTGCGCGACGTTTTCTTTGTTCAATGCTCATTCTAAGCTCTCGCTATCCCGTTGGAATCCGCAGCCTTCATGATCTTCAAATATCTTGCACCAGAGTGCTTCATGCGCTGCACAATGTCTCAATGCAGAAAGCACATCGCCCATTGCGCAGATCAACAATATGAGAGGCTCGCGTGAGGAAGGCTGTGGCAAATATGCCTCAAACATCCACACTTGGCCGTTTACTCATTGAGCACCGCATGCGACGGGCCCCGCATGCGACAAAGCCCCGAGAGCATTGCCTCGGGCGCGGTATCCACGTAGCTCAAACTGGATGTTCGACGTGATGCAAAAAACTGGCCGCCTTCGGGAAATATCGCAGACTTTTCAAACCCCGCCTCACACAACCAACAGCCAATCAGGTAGCCACAAACTGCATGGGTAGCGAATGACCGCAAGGGCCGCATAGCTGACCGTCGCTCGGGACAACATCGTGTAGTCATACATAGGTCGCCAAAAACGGTGGCTTTTGTCACCTTGCGAGGCGCAACCGAAATCATTGAAACACCCGGGACTACAAACCTCTGGTAAAACCGCTCTGAATTTAGTCATGTTTTGTGCCAGCCCATCGAGAAAGCTGCCGTTCATGCCTCGCGCAGCAACGGGTAGATTTGCGCTCATTGCGCCACGGTTGAGTCGCGCTGAGCCCAGCGCAGAAATTTGGTGACGCAAAAGGCAATTTTGCTTGGTGTTCACATGAGTGTGGATTCGCAGACGTCTTTGCCTTGCGACGGGAACCATGGCGCGCGCTGTCGGTGGTCTGCGTCACGCATTTCTGCCTCATTCGTCAGGAAATCTTGCCTTTGCGCTGGACGAGCCTTCATTTCTGACGCTTCAAACAGAATTTAGAGCGCGCCCCGTGCCTGGCCGCTTCGCGGAAGGCGCTGTCGTAAACACCAATCGGCTCTGTGTTTGAAGTCGTCATCTTCTTAAGGCAGGTGCACGTGGTTGACCTTGTCGCAAATACTGGACGACGCATCTGGCTCAAATTGAAAAACGATGACGGTCACGCGTACATCAAGAAACCACCACCCGTCGACAAAACTCTCAATCTTCGCGCTATTCAGCAAAGCCGCGGCGAGGGAATCGCAAGCGTCCAGTGCGCTCGCGTGTGCTTTCGATCACCCCAAGCTATCAGTGAATTTCTTCATGTCGAAATCGGGATCGGAAGGTCCCAAGTCATCGGCGCACTTCAGTAGAGGTCCTAGCCGGTCAAAAAGCACTTGCACATCAGGCACGGTTGCAGATTGAGTCAACAGCTCTGTTCGCTCTCCGACGAACCCGGCCCTCGCACTATGTGGCCCAATGAAACACCCCGTCGGTCCTGTATCGTGTTTCGCTGTTGAATCGCGAGACATTGGAGTGCCTTTTTCTCTCAGCGCAGCGGCGGGAAAGCCGTCTACTTTTCGAAGGATATCGCCAATCGGGGAACCGATCAATGCCAAGGCTGTCTTTTGAGCTAGGAACGGAAGCGTACGAAAACCGCAGCACAGAACTGTCTACAGCGCGGAGAACCACCATCGCGGTGCCGGCACAAGGCGCTTTCGTGGTCTGATCCAACCTGTTCCAGCAGCATGCGCGACTGGAGGTTCCGCTCGGAGCAAAGATACTTGTCACTCGGCCAGATTCAGACGAATTTCACGCCACCCGGCTCGCCATGCGGAAAATTTCGGCTTTGACGCAAATGGTTGCGTGGTGTCCGGCTTCAACTGAGCGTGGGTAAAATGGTGAAACGCGGTCTGAAATTTGCTCTCCTTGCCCTGCCTTGGGGGCTGACTTTCCTGTTTGGATGGCTCTGGGTGGACGCGAATCTGGAGCTGTCCTTTGCCGATATCGGAGCAGAAAGCGCCCTCGCCAATCGCAATAACGCGCGCCACTTCGTGGCAATGCTCGGGCAGGACTGCGTCAGCCGACAGATGGTGATCGACGCGGCCGAAACCCGCGGCTGGGACTGGCGCGATGAGCCGGCCGGGTATCGTGGCTGCATCCGCCCCGAGGGGCTGAGCAACTGGCCGTCGGTCGAGGTGCAGCCGCCGCTGATGATGAGTAGTTATGACGAGAATGCCCTCTATTTCGGTTTCGATGCCTATGGTTGCATGGCCCCTTGGACCAATGGTCGCGGCTCGGGCAGCACCTGTCCGGACCGCTAGGGCCGACTTGGCTATTCATAGACCCGCATCATGATCATTCGAATACCCTGCTGGCAGACCAACAGCTTCATCATGCTTCAGCGTTGAAAATGGCAATCCCGCAAGCAAGCGACGACTGTGAAGCCATATCACGGTTGCGACACTTAAGGTGTTCAGTCTCCCCACTGTTCGTCCATGAGGTCCTTATCCTTGCGGCTGTCAGGACGCAGGCCCGTCAGGACGGCGTTTTGCTGGACCTTGGCAACCCGAGAGGCAAGGCTCTCTCGCGGGCTCACGGCCTCAAGCTGCAAAAGCAGCGCTTTGCGAACCGTGTCGGTTTTGTCCCTGGACCCGGTTGCCACCATAACTTTGTCGATCAAGGCATCGACTTCAGGATTACGAATAAAAAGGGGCATATCCATCTATCCTTCGTTGTAATTATGAACAACGACGAAAGATATACACCACAAGTCGTGATTACTGCCCAATTTTCAGGACCCACCGCAATTGTGCTGGCATCGCCTTCGTCCCTTTCTGTCACTACTCTGTTTGTGACAAAAACCGCTCTTGTGATATCAACAGCTTACATGGCCAATCTCCAATGGGGTTCAAATGGGACAGCGCGCTGTAATTTACGCAAGGGTCTCGACTTCTGACCAGTCCTGCGCGCGGCAGGTCGCTGAGTTGACTGCCTTTGCGCAACGCAGCGGCTATGAACTGCTGGATGTCTTCAAAGAATCCGCATCGGGAACATCATCCAATCGTGCGGTGCGCAACAAAGTGCTTGATCTGGCACAGGCGCGGCGGATTGACGCCGTTCTTGTCAGTGAACTATCGCGCTGGGGCCGCTCCACGCAAGACTTGCTTGAAACACTCAATCGGCTTGCAGGTTGGAAAGTGTCTGTCGTGGCCATGAATGGCATGACCTTCGAACTCGACAGCCCTCATGGTCGAATGATGGCGACATTTCTTGCAGGTGACCTGCCCCCAAGAATCCGGGCCATTCAAAAGGAGAGTTTGTTCTTGTAACGTTCGTCAGAACAAGGAGAACAGACGATGCGCAAATCACGTTTCACCGAAGAGCAGATTGTGGGGAT
>PXDM01000387.1 GCA_003565055.1 Paracoccaceae bacterium | reverse complement strand
GCCGTAAAGATTGGTCGGCATGACCGAGCGGTAATCGGTGCCGTGCTGGCGGTTATAGCTTTCGCACAGCTTGATGCCCGCGATCTTGGCCACAGCATAGGGCTCGTTCGTGAGCTCCAGCACACCGGTCAGAAGCGCATCCTCGCGCATGGGCTGGGGGGCCTCGCGCGGGTAGATGCAGGAGGAGCCCAGTTGCAGCAGCCGCGTGACACCGGCGGCAAAAGCCTGATGGATCACATTGCATTCGATCATCAGGTTTTCGTAGATGAAATCAGCCGGATAAGTGTTGTTGGCATGGATGCCGCCCACTTTCGCCGCCGCCAGGATCACCGCATCGGGGCGTTCGTCCTTCATGAAGGTCCGTACGGCGCCCTGATTGGTCAGGTCAAGTTCCGCATGGGTGCGGGTGATCAGGGTCAGGGGTTCCCCTGCGTCCTTGCGCGCCTGCAACCGGCGCAGGATCGCGCCGCCCACCATGCCGCGATGGCCTGCAATATAGATGCGGGACATGCGGCTCAGCCCTCCAGCGCCACGGGCAGTTCCATCCCATGTGCCTTCAAGAGTGCATGGCGCCGCGCCACCCTCAAATCCTCGGTCACCATCTCGGCGCACATCTCTTGCGCGGTGATCTCGGGCACCCAGCCCAGTTTTTCCTTGGCCTTGGCCGGGTCGCCCAGCAGCGTGTCCACCTCGGCAGGGCGGAAATAGCGCGGGTCGATGCGCAGGATCACATCCCCCGGTGTCACGGCAGGCGCCATGTCGCCGCTGACCGAGGCGACAGTCGCGATCTCCTCCACGCCGGAGCCGGAGAACTCCAGTTCGATCCCCAGTTCATGGGCGGACCAGATGATGAACTCGCGCACCGAATACTGCACGCCGGTCGCGATGACGAAATCCTCCGGTTCCTCTTGCTGCAGCATCATCCACTGCATGCGCACATAATCCTTCGCATGGCCCCAGTCGCGCAATGAATCGATATTGCCCATATAGAGACACTCCTCCAGCCCCTGGGCGATATTGGCGAGACCCCGCGTGATCTTGCGGGTCACGAAGGTCTCGCCCCGGCGCGGGGATTCGTGATTGAACAGGATCCCGTTACAGGCATAGATCCCGTAAGCCTCGCGGTAATTCACGCAGATCCAGTAGGCATAAAGCTTGGCCACCGCATAGGGCGAGCGCGGGTGGAAGGGCGTGGTCTCGCGCTGGGGTGTTTCCTGCACGAGGCCGTAAAGCTCCGAGGTCGAGGCCTGGTAGAAGCGTGTCTGTTTCTCCAGCCCCAGGAAGCGGATCGCTTCCAGCAGCCGCAGCGCGCCCATGGCATCCACATCGGTAGTGTATTCGGGCGCCTCGAAACTGACCGCGACATGAGATTGCGCGCCCAGATTATAGACCTCGTCGGGCTGCACTTCGGACAGGATGCGGGTCAGGTTGGAGCTGTCACTGAGATCGCCGTAATGCAGCTTCAGGCGCTGGTGGCTCTCATGCGGGTCCTCATAGATATGATCGATCCGCTGGGTGTTGAACAGTGAGGCGCGGCGCTTGATCCCGTGGACCTCGTAGCCCTTTTCCAGCAGAAACTCGGCCAGATAGCTGCCGTCCTGACCGGTAATACCGGTTATCAGTGCACGTTTGGTCATGAGGGCCTCGAAAGGGTTTCTGAAAGATCGATCACTTTTTGCGAAGGTATGCGAAGACGCATGTGCATAGAGCCCTAGCAAGCGCCAGATTAAGAGGCAACAGCATCGCCGACAGGCCAAACAGACCATGATTGCGCCGTTGCGAGTCCAGAATCCTCTTGCTAAGACCCCGTCAATCAGAGCCGGGTGCGATATGCCGTGCCGATGGGCCCGGAAAACGAGAGGTGGAGTGACATATGGCAGCCAGTATTGGCCCGCGCATTGTTCTTGTCACTCCGTCCCTGAATGTCGCCGACACCATCGATCGCACGATCATGAGCGTCATCTCGCAGGCCGGGCGGTTTGCCATCCGCTACCATGTGCAGGATCGCGGTTCGCGTGACGGCACGATCGACCGGCTGATGGCGTGGGAAAAGCGGCTTGTCACGGATGATTTCCCGCGACAATGCGACGGGGTCCACTTTACCTGGGCCAGCGATCCAGATGGTGGGATATCCGCGTCTCTGCTGCGGGGCTTTGGTCGCGTGGATCTGCTGGATGATCCTTTCATGTCCTGGATCACTGCGGGTGATGTCCTGATGCCAGGGGCGCTGGCGCATGTGGCAGTTGCCTGCCGACAATTCAAGGCGCAGGATCTGTCCTGGTTGAGCGGGACCGCAGCGACTCTGCAAGACGATATGATTGTCGACATCGAAGATCATGCCTTGCCGGATCAGGCCATCCGGGCAGGTCTGAGCGACGGGGTGCATTGGCCTCGACTCCGGCCAGCGGGCACGTTCTTTCGCAAATGGCTCTGGGAGACGGTGGATCCGGGCACATGTCTTGCGCCATTCACTTTGGCCTGGGACTGGGCCTTGTGGCGCGCTTTTGCGCAAAAAGCGGCGCTGGTTCAGACGCTGGTCCCGCTCGCCGCTTCGCGGCCCTGCCCGGATCTCTCTGCGGATTATCTGACTGAAATCGATGCGCATGTCCTGCCCGAGGCCCGGCGTGCAGAACTGCGCGCGATACTGGGGACAGGCGATCTTCGCCGCCGGGTGCTGCGCAGCGACAACGCGACCGTCAGGCTGCGGCTTCAGGAAGAACCTGTAGACATGGCTGCTGCCCGCCAACTGCTCCAGCAGCCCGAAACGACCGCGCCTGTCAGGACCAGTGGCCCGGTGCAGGGCGCAACACTCCCAAACGGGACTGATCCGACGCCGGATGCCGCAGGATCTGACTGGCTTGTAAAACGCCCCGGCATCATGGGCATGGATTCTGACTGGCAATTTCCCGCCATTACCGAACAGCATGCTTTCATGCGGCTTTCTGCGCTTCTGGTGGATGTCCCTCAGGACGTGCTGTATGTCGCCTTTCCCTGGGCTACTCTGATCGACAAGCTGCAGACCGGTGCACCTGATCGCCACGTGCTCATGGAGCGTTTCGAGGCGTTATGTGCTTCATTGCCAAACAACCGGCGCAAGGTGACGGTCTGTCAGCATATCCTGGCGCGCAAATATACTGACCTGTTCCGACAGGCGGGTATTCAGGATATCTTCTGGGTGCACACAACCCATGACGATCTGAGTGCAGGCACCGCCGCGAACGGGCTGCAGCTCCATCCCTTCCCGCTCTTTCCTGCCCAGACCCCTGAAATCCGCCTGGATGATGCGCCCCGGGCAGCCACATCCCCGATGGATACAGTGCCGCGCAAATACCTGTTCTCCTTTATCGGGGCGAAGGCTAACAAGTTTTACCTCACCCAGGCCCGAAGCTGGATACTGGAGCATCTGAGCACTGATCCGCGCGGTTTGATCCGGGGGCGGGACAGCTGGCATTATCAGCGGGTGGTCTATGATCTTCAGGTACGCAAGACAGCGCAGGAACAGGACGGCGCATCACTGGTTGACACCGCCGCAACCGAAGAATTCCGCGCGGCGCTGTATAACAGCACCTTCGCGCTCTGCCCCTCAGGAACCGGACCGAATTCGATCCGGCTGTGGGAGGCACTGACAGCAGGAGCGATACCTGTCATCCTGGCCGATAGCTGGGCACCTCCGGGGGACCGTCGCCTCTGGGATATGGCCGCGATCTTCTGTAAGGAAACGCCCGAGGATATACGCGCTCTGCCGGACCGTCTGGCCGCTATTGCCGCCGATCCGGACCGCCTGGCCGCCATGCGCCACGCAATGCGTCAGCTCTGGCTGCTCTATGGTGCCCCCTTCTTTGTCAATGATCTTCTGGAATTCATGTTGGCGAAGGGTGATCCCGCAACCAGCGGCAATGCAGGGGAAGGGGACGCATCCGCTCCGGCCGACAGCAATCTTGCGGCGCATCAGGCGTTGATTTCGTGGAGTGGGCGTCTGCTTCTGGACCCGGCGGCAAGTGTGGAAGAACTCGGCCTTGCATCAGGTCCTGCAGAGGCCCTTGCGGCGGCGCGGCAACGGAGCACGGATCACGATGTGCTTGCGCATTTCGATGCTGCCCTGTCGCTTGCCTTGAAACGCACGGAGCGCCAATTACCCCTGCTGACGGCACCACGGCCGCTTCAGACTGCGGAATCTCTACTTCAAGTGGCTCCTGCAGTGATCGGCGGTGCCGCGCCGAAAGTCTGTCTGTTTGGCCGGCATTCACATCGAACGCCTCTGGCTTATGAATCTTTCCGCCGCCACATCGGCGCGCGTCTTGCCTGGACAGTTGAACCGGAAGATGCCGATCTTTTGGTCACGGGCTTCGATCTCGACTTTCGCGAGAATGCCTTGCAGATTCAAGCTTTGGTGACTTCGGTAAAAGGGCCCGGACTTGCCGTAATCTCGGAAGAACCCTTATGGGACATCACCTGGTCCGGCGCGCCGGAGGGGCGGCAGCATGGGTTCACTCTGGGTGACATCACGCTGGACTATGCCTATCTCGCACATGGTGTGTCTGAGATCTTTCAATTTCACACCCTGCCTTACTACCTGTTGACCGATGACCGTTTCATCGCTCGTTTTGCCAGTCTCATTGCCCGGCAGTCACAGCGCAAGCCCGAAGCATTGCTGGAGCACTGGCGCAACGCACCACTCCCCTCCGCCTTCTTCGCCGAGAAACGCTCGGACGAGAAGTATCACATGGACAAGCCTGAAGGGCGGATCGTGAAGTTGAGTACATATCGCACCGAACTGGCTGAGCGGATGCAGAAGCACGGGGCGCTGTGTATGGGCAAGGGCTGGAACGGCAATGCCCCACGGCAGGATCTGCCCGACTGGCATCTCGACAAGCTGGCTTGGCTGCATGAGCGCTGCGCGCTGATGGGGGCAATGGAAAACATGCATCACGAGCTGTATATTTCGGAGAAGATTTTCGACGCTTTTGCTTGTGGCGCGATGCCGATCTATTTTGCCGGTTCGGGACATCGGGTATTCGATCTCGTGCCAGAGGCGGCGATGGTGAATACCTACGGGATGAATGCTGCGACCGCAGTCGCCCGATTGAAGGAATTCACACCTGATCTGGCCATGGCAGATGCCTGGCTCGAGACAGCCCGGAACTTGGCCGGGCGCTTCGGAAATCTGGCACTCGTTGAACGAGAGCGCATCCGCATCGCCGATGCTGTAGTAGAAGAAGTCAGATGTCTGGTGTGACATGACCGCTCATGGTCGCAACAACCTCGGCCTGACTCTGTCAACAGCTTGAGCCCCTTCGCCAATCGAGAGGCATGATGCTTCTTTTATGGCTTGGTATCGCCGCTGACATCCGGCATGCCATGATGACAATCCGGCGCGTAATCAGGCATGACGTGGTCGGGTTGGAATGCCTGTACGGAAACTGCCGGAAAGCTGCTGTCCAGTGCCTTGCCCGCAGGCATGAAACCTGCAATACCGCCTGCAAAAGAGATTTATTGCGGCATTTCGGTGGATATGCAGACCGTCATATGACCCATGAATTTTCCAGTCTTGCTGAGAAGGATACGTCATGAAAATCGCAATGATCGGCACGGGTTATGTGGGGCTTGTCTCGGGGGTATGTTTCTCCGATTTTGGTCATGACGTGGTCTGCGTTGACAAGGATGGAGACAAGATCGCGCGACTTGAAGCAGGCGAGGTCCCAATCTATGAGCCGGGCCTTGATGCGGTCATGGAGCGCAATGTCTCTGCCGGGCGGCTGAGCTTCACCACCGATCTTGCGAGCGCAGTAGATGGTGCCGATGCAATCTTTATCGCCGTGGGAACACCAACGCGCCGCGGCGACGGGCATGCCGATCTGACCTATGTGATGGCCGCTGCTGCTGATATTGCCGCGACACTGACCGGCTATACGGTCGTGGTCACCAAATCCACTGTGCCCGTCGGGACAAATCGCAAGGTCGCAACACAGATCCGCGAGACCAACCCGCAGGCGGATTTCGATGTGGCCTCGAACCCCGAATTCCTGCGCGAGGGCGCGGCAATCGACGATTTCATGAAACCGGATCGCGTGGTGGTGGGCGTGGAAAGCGACCGCGCCAAAGAGGTGATGGGCGACATCTACCGCCCCCTCTATCTGCGCGATTTCCCGGTGGTCTATACGGATCTGGAATCGGCAGAAATGATCAAATATGCCGCCAATGCCTTCCTTGCGACCAAGATCAGCTTCATCAACGAGATCGCAGCCTTGTGCGAACGTGTGGGCGCCGATGTAAAGGCCGTGTCCCGGGGCATGGGGCTGGACGGGCGTATCGGCAACAAGTTCCTGCATG
>PXDM01000073.1 GCA_003565055.1 Paracoccaceae bacterium | reverse complement strand
CTTCGGGATGCGATGGGCCGCGCCGAGGGGAATTTCCCCTCTGGCGCGCAAAATTACACGCTCTCCGAAATCAATTTCTCGCAATTCCCCATCATCATCGTGGCCGTTGCGGGCGATGTGTCCGAGCGCACGCTTTTGCGTGTGACCCGTGATCTGCGCACCCGGATCGAAGGGCTCGACTCGGTTCTGGAAGCCGAGATCGCCGGATCACGCGATGAAATGGTCGAAGTCCTGATCGACCCGCTCAAACTCGAAGCCTACAATGTGACAGCGGGCGAGTTGATCAATGTTGTCACGCAAAACAACCAACTCGTTGCAGCAGGCGAGGTCGAATCGCGGCAAGGGGCGTTCTCGGTCACGCTGCCTTCGAGCTTTTCCAGCCCCGAGGACATCTATCGCCTGCCGGTCAAGGTCAATGGCGATGCAGTGGTCACGCTTGGCGATCTCGCCGAGATCCGCCAGACCTTTGCGGATCGCACCGGGACCGCGCGCTTCAACGGTGACGAGAACCTTGCCATTCAGGTGGTGATGCGGCGCGGTTTCAACGCGATCGACACCACTGCCGATGTGCGCGCCGCCATCGAAGAGGAACGCGCCACCTGGTCTGAGGAGTTGCGGGCCGCAATCCGCGTGACCCCGGCGCTCGACACCTCGATCCAGACTGGCGAGATGGTGACCCAGCTCGAAGGCTCTGTGCTGACCGCCATCGCGCTGGTGATGATCGTGGTTCTGGCCGCTCTGGGCGCACGCTCGGCCTTGCTGGTGGGGTTCGCGATTCCGGCCTCGTTCCTGTTGTGTTTCATCCTTCTGGGCGTCATGGGCGTCGCCGTGTCCAATATCGTGATGTTCGGACTGATCCTCGCAGTGGGGATTCTGGTCGATGGTGCCGTTGTGGTGGTGGAATATGCCGACAAACGACTGGCAGAGGGCGACGGCCCGATGCAAGCCTATGTCAAGGCCGCGCAGCGCATGTTCTGGCCGATCATCGCCTCGACCGGCACAACGCTCTGTGCGTTCCTGCCGATGCTCTTCTGGCCCGGTGTCGCGGGTGAGTTCATGGGCATGCTGCCGGTCACGCTGATCTTCGTGCTCTCGGCCTCGCTGATCGTGGCGCTGATCTTCCTGCCGGTCATGGGCGGGATCACCGGACGCCTTGCACGCAGGCTTGGTCAAGCCTCTGATGCCTTGCGCGGCTTGCCCTGGGTGTTGCGCGTGCTCTTTGCCGCGAGTTTCGTCGCGCTGATGCTGCTTGGCGCATTGATGATGATCAATCCCGGCTATCTCACAGGCGGTGCCTCTGCGGCGCAATCAGTGGTCGAGATGCTGCCGGGTGCGGCGCTGATGGCCATCGCTGCCATCGGCATGTCCACCGGGTTCCGCGCCCTGCGACCCGAGAAAAAGCCGCAGCGCATCCGCGCGGGGCGGGCCTATTCGCCCGCAGGCCATGTCGCGCGGCTCTTTGTCGGCAACCCGTTCATGCCTGTTGTGCTGGTGGTCGCAGTGATGGCCTTCGTAATGGGGGTGTTCCAATATTACGGACAGAACAATCGCGGTGTTGAGTTCTTCGTCGAAACCGAGCCGGAACAGGGCATAATCTACGTGCGCGCGCGCGGCAATCTCTCCCTGCCCGAGAAGGATCGTCTGGTGCGTCAGGTCGAACGGATTGCGCTGGATGAGCCTGGTATCGCCTCGGTTTTCGCGTTTGGCGGGCAGGGTGGGCTCAACACCAATACCGCAGGGCAGGGACCGCCGCGCGATTCCATAGGCCAGATCCAGTTCGAGCTTGCGCATTGGCGCGACCGTCAGGGCGATCCGGCTTTGCGCGGCTCTGCGATCCTCGATCGGTTGCAGGCACAATTCGACGAATTGCCGGGGATCTTTACCGAGTTCCTGATCGCTTCCGGTGGCCCCGCGAGCGCGAAACCCGTCCATCTTCGGCTGACCGGCTCTGATTTCGAAACGCTGGATGAGGCGGTCGAGATCGTTCTTGCCCGGATGGCGCGAACCGAGGGATTGTTCGATCTCGAAGACACGCGGCCTGTGCCCGGGATCGACTGGCAGATCAACGTGGATACTGAAATGGCCGGACGTTTCGGGGCGGATGTGGCGACCATCGGTGGCATGGTGCAACTCGTGACCCGCGGTCTGCTGCTTGACACGATGCGGGTCGACAGTTCGGATGAGGAAATCGACATCCGCGTGCGCTTGCCCGAGGGTGACCGGCTATTGTCGACATTGGAAACCCTGCGTGTGCAGACGAATTTCGGCCTCGTACCGCTCTCGAATTTCATCACCTCCGAAACTGTCGCGTCGCGCGGGCAGATCGACCGTGTGAACCAACAGCGCTTCTACGATGTGAAAGCGGATGTGCGCTCGGGGCTGGTGCGGCTCGTGGACCGCGCGGGCGAAACGATGCGCGTCGTGCCGCGCGCCGAGGTGGTGCTGCGTGAGAATGAACCCGGCACGCCAGAGTTCCGTCGCGCTGAAGAGACGCTTGCCGAGATCGCTGCGAATGACTGGCGGCAGGTGCCGATCACGGCAACCGAGCGGATCGACGCGCTGACACAGTGGCTGGACGCGGAAGAGCCACTGCCCGCGAGCATTGGTTGGGAATGGACTGGCGAGCAGCAGGATCAGGAGGAAAGCACGCAATTCCTGACCGTGGCGTTCAGCGCGGCACTGGGTCTGATGTTCGTGATCCTGCTCACGCAGTTCAACAGCTTTTACAACGCCGTTCTGGTGCTTCTGGCCGTGATCCTGTCTTCGGCGGGGGTGCTGATCGGGATGCTGGTGATGGATCAGACCTTCTCGGTGATCATGACGGGCACAGGGATCGTGGCGCTGGCGGGGATTGTGGTGAACAACAACATCGTTCTGATCGACACTTATCAGAATTACGCGCGCATCATGCCCCGGATCGAGGCGATCATCCGCACAGTCGAGGCGCGGATACGTCCCGTTCTGATGACCACGATCACCACAATGGCGGGGCTCACGCCCATGATGCTGGGCTTGTCGATCGATTTCGCCAATGGCGGCTATTCGATCGACAACCCGACAGCGCTCTGGTGGAAGCAACTCGCCACGGCGGTGGTTTTCGGGCTTGGCGTCGCGACGATCCTGACGCTGATGCTGACGCCCGCGCTGCTGGCATTGCGGGTCTGGGTCGAAAAAGGGGCCTATAGCAGTGTCATGGGCTTGCGGCGCAGCCTGTCTGGCGCGGAGTCGTCCCTGCGGCGTGACCGCGAATTGACGCGCAAACTCGCGCGGGTGAAGGGGGCGGAGCTGATCTGGGATGTACCGCCTGAGCCTGCCGAGGTGCAATTGCCGCTGCAGCTCAATGATCCGCTTCCGCCCGACATGCCGTTGCGCGCAGCGGAGTGATTGCAGTGGCGGGTCGGCGCGGCCACTGCGGCGCGCGCGCCTTGTTTGCGGTCAGTGCGTGCTGAGCTGAAACTCTCTTTCGATCTGCGCGGTCGCCCGACCCCAGTCTGACGCAGCCGTGCGCGTCTGATGGGCCGTAAAGGCCGCATGATCGCGGAAGCGTTCCTCGACATGCCAGACGAGGGGATCGTCCTGCTGGAAAACGCGGAAATGCAGACAGCCCGGCTCTGCGCGGCTCGCCCCGATGTGGTCAGGCAAAAATCGGCGCACGATCTCGGCCTCGGCCTCACAGCGGCAGATCAGCCGTCCGCGCAGCGCCACTTCACCTGCGCCCCCGCTCACAGCGCGGGCGCGCGCAGCACCAGACCGCCTTCGCGCTCCAGAAAGGCGATGATCGCGTCGATTCCCGCCGCCTCGCGCATTCGCCCCATGACATAGGGGCGCGCGCCGCGGGCGGCTTGGGTATCGGCTTCCAACTGCGCGAGATCGACGCCCACATGCGGCGCGAGGTCGATCTTGTTGACCACCAGCAGGTCCGATTTCGTGAGCCCCGGCCCGCGTTTGCGCGGAATATCCTGTCCCGCCGCCGTGTCGATCACATAGATCGTCAGATCGGCCAGTTCGGGCGAGAAGGTCGCGGCCAGATTGTCGCCCCCCGATTCGATCAGGATCAGGTCCAGATCGGGGATGCGCGCGGTCAGATCAGCGACTGCCGCGAGATTGATGCTTGCATCCTCGCGGATCGCCGTATGCGGGCAACCGCCGGTTTCCACCCCGCGAATTCGCTCCATCGGCAGGACTTGTGCGCGCATCAGCGCTTCGGCATCCTCGCGCGTGTAGATGTCATTCGTGATCACCGCCATCGAGCATTGCGGGGCAAGCGCATGGGCGAGCTTCTCGGTCAGTGTCGTCTTGCCCGCGCCCACAGGCCCGCCAATCCCCACGCGCAAAGGTCCGTTTGCCATGCTCTCACCTCACTGTCTTGTCCAAGGCGGCGGCACTCATGTCCGAAACAGCCGCACATCCTTGGTTTCATGTTCCATCGCCGCGAGATCGGCCCCGAAGCAGGAATTGCCGAGGTCTTCGATCCGCGCGAAGGCTGCATCCTGCGCAAGTTCGGGCAGTTGCGTCAAGACCTGCGCCAGAACGCGGTGACCGTCGCATTGACCGAGCGGCACATGGCGGATGGCAATCGTTGCGAGATTGGTCACGAATGCCTGCAGATAGGCCGCAATCACCACCTCGCGCGGCAAGCCGAGCGGCGCTGCGGCTTCGGCCACAGTGATGGGCAAGAGCCGCGCGGGCAGGGGGCGCCCGGTGATCTGCGTGACCGTGCGTGCAAAAGCCGCGCCCTGTTCGCGCGCTTCCTGCAGGCGTTCTGCCGAAGTTTGCAGGGCCAGCGCAAAAGCGTCGAGTTGATCGAAATCCGCACCGTCATCAAGCGCCAGCGCGATCAGCACAGCGTCCTGCCAGCCCGTCCCGAAACACAGGATGTCTTGCAACCATGCCTCGAAACTCTCGGCGTCCTGCACCTCACCTCGCGCGATGACCTGTTCAAGCCCATGGCTATAGGCAAAGGCCCCGGTCGGGAAAGCCGGGGACAGCCAGTGCTGCAGGGTCAGGGCGGCAGGGGTGAGCATCCGTCAATGGGCGTGATGCGCATGCGCGTGGCTGTCAGCAGGGCCGTGATCATGCCCCATCGTGCGCCCATGACCATACGCGCCGCCTTCGGGGGTGAAGGGGCCGGTGACCTTGCGCAGCCGCGCGCCAAGCTGGGCGAGCATTGCTTCGATCACGTGATCATGGCGGATCAGCAGGCGGGTCTCCTCAATCTGGCAGGGCGTGTGGCGGTTGCCGATATGCCAGGCGAGTCGCGCGAGATCGCCCTTGACCTCGACGAGCGCCTCATCTGCGGGCACGATTTCCAGCGTGGTGCCATCTTCCAATTCGAACCCCCACCAATCATCGAGATTGGTCACTTCCGCCAGATCGAGCAGGAAACCGCGCCCCTCGGCGGTCTGCAGGCGTTTGCGCCGCACAAGTCGGGCGTCATAATCGAGGATCACCGCGCCGTCACAGCGACCGGGCGCGGTCTTGAGCAGGCGGCGCAGGGGGGGCAGGTCATTCATATCGCACCTCTTGAAAATAATCTGCGGTAGACATGGGCCGGCAGGCCCCCGCGTGACAGCCCCATCGCGCGCAGCGCCCCGTCGGGCAAAGCGTCGAGCCGGGCAAATTCGGCTTCAGCAGCAGAGCGTCCCGTGGCAAGGTTGCAACCCATGCCACAGCTGGCCAGAAACCAGTCCAACTGCCTGGATTGATCCGGGCTGAGCGGGGAATTTGCGGGACGAAGTGTCATAGGCATCTCCATCTGGCGGACAGATACCTCCCTTTTGCCACGATAACATGAATCATACCTTTCCGGCACCAACGGCCTGTTCACGTTTTGCTGCGGTGCAGAAACATCACAGCGCGCCGCACTCAGTAGAGGAAATAGCGCTGCGCCAAGGGCAGTTCGGAGGCGGGCTCGCAGGTCAGCAGCACCCCATCGGCGCGCACCTCATAGGTCTCGGGGTCAACGTCGATCTGTGGGGTCGCGTCATTGAGCCGCATGTCGGATTTCGTGATCCCCCGGCAGCCCTCGACGGCGAGCGTGTCCTTCGCGAGCCCCAGCGCATCGCGGACCCCGTCTTCCTGTGCGGCCTGACTGACAAACACCACGGCGGCGCGTTCGACCGCCCGCCCGAAAGCGCCGAACATGGGGCGTGAATGCATCGGCTGCGGGGTCGGGATCGAGGCATTCGGATCGCCCATCTGCGCCACGACGATGGAGCCCCCGATCAGAACCATCTCGGGTTTCGCGCCAAAAAACGCGGGCGACCAGAGACAGAGATCCGCGCGCTTGCCTTCCTCGATGGAGCCGATATGCCGTGACAGCCCATGCACAATCGCCGGG
>PXDM01000523.1 GCA_003565055.1 Paracoccaceae bacterium | reverse complement strand
TATTGCCCTGCCGCTCGAAGGCATACCAGCGCACCAGCCGGTCAGCCACGTCCACGGGGGGGCCGTAGAGCGGGAAATGATGCGACGGCAGCATGGCATTGGCGTTGACTTCCAACACGCCATGGGCCTGTGTTTCAGGCGCCTCTCCAAAGTTTTCGGCAATAATATCTACGCCGCCATGCTCCAGCCCTGGAAAGGCGGCGATGGCCTTCTCGGCAAGACGCAGAAAGCCAGGGTCAACGAGATGATGAACGGAAACGCTATCGCCGCCTGCAGACAGATTGGCCACATCGTTCAGAAAAACCTGAACATCTGCGGCGGGAACGGATGATATGTTCAGCCCGTGCCGCGCCAATCTGCGCTCCATCGCCTCAGAGACTTTTATCAGACGAGAGCGCAGATGCGGATTGCGCGCCCGCACGGCGTTCTTGGCCTTGATCAGCTCGGCGATGGTGCTTTGGCCATCGCCCACCACATTGGCCGGAATGCGATAGGTGGCCGCGATGGCCTGCCCCCCCACCACCATGACGCGCAGATCGTCGCCGGGGATGTGGCGCTCAAGGATGATGGACTTGCCGACCTTGCGCGCATCCTTCCAGGCGGTCTCAAGCTCGGCGCGGGTGGTGACGCCCAACGTGATGCCATCCCCCTTGGAGCCCGCGCGCGGCTTGACCACCATGGGCTGTGCCACCCGCGCAAGGTAGCGCGCGGCCGCGTCGAGATTAGTGAAGACCCGTCCGGCAGGGATTGCCACACCCGCGGCACCCAGCAACATTTTGGTCAGATGCTTGTTATTGGAAAACACCCGGATAGCCCGAGACACCCCATCAGACATATTCTGCGAAAAAACAGTCGAAAATGCCTCTCCGGATAACAAAAAACATAAAGTATCGCTGTCTATATCAATACAGGTCAGCTTGTAGCGCTCCGCTGCTTCTCGAATCAGAGTCTGATCTACAGCATAATTCATGAGCGATGTTGAAAAACGAGAATCAAACTCATTGCTTGTCTTGAGCAATTCAGAAATGCGTTTATCCCAGGACATCATGCGAAACCTCGTCTTTTGGAAGCTCTGTTTTCTTTCAAACCGACTGATTGATAATATAAATAACCTTCCTGATCATAATATATCCTGCCCTGAACCCGGGCCATTGAGTATCGATCATGAATGCCCATCAGGTCCACAGTGATTCTTCTCATCGAATAGAAAAACTTTCACTTTCCACATCTTCCACCCGCACCTCGTGCACCACTGCCTTGGCAGGCCCGTGCCACATGGCCAGGATGACCGCGCTGACCAGAGGTTCCGGCCCGCTCAGTTCCGCCTCGACCTGATCCGTGCCGAGATTGCGGACCCAGCCCGCGACATCATGCGCCCTGGCTGTCCGCTCCAGCCACTTGCGATAGCCGACCTGCTGCACCTTGCCCGAGACCGTGACCTTGCGGCGCACATGGCGGGGCGGGCGGATATTGCCGTGGCGCTCGAAGGCATACCAGCGCACCAGCCGGTCAGCCACGTCCACGGGGGGGCCGTAGAGCGGGAAATGGTGCATCTGGATCGAAGCATTGGCGTTCACTTCCAACACGCAATGTGCCTGTGTCTCTGGCGCTTCGGAAAAATTTTCTGCAATTAGATCAACTCCGCCATGTTCCAACCCTGGAAAGGCTGCCAGCGCGCGTTCGGCAAGACGCAAAAAGCCGGGATGCACCAGATGCTGAACGGCCACACTGTCTCCACCTGCGGAGACATTCGCAACATCATTGAGCATGACCTGAACGTTAGCTTCAGGCACGGAGTCCAGATCAAGATTACGTTTCGCAAGCCTTCGCTGCATCTCATCCGTAATCTGGATAAGGTTAGCATGCAGATGAGGATGTTGTGACCTGAGAGCGTTCTTTCTCCGGACAAGTTCGACGATGCTGCTCTTGCCATCGCCGACAACATTCGCAGGGATACGATAGATTGCTGCAATCGCTTCACCGCCCACAACCATGACCCGCAGATCATCGCCGCGAACAAATCGCTCAAGGACTATGGAATGACCAATTTTGCGCGCATCTTGCCAGGCTATCTCAAGATCTGTGCGAGTCCGAACATTCAGTGAGATGCCTTTGCCCTTGGAGCCCGCGCGTGGCTTGACTACCATCGGCTGCGTAACCTGATTAAGATAACGTGCAGCCGCATCGAGATCGGTGAAGACGCGCCCGACAGGTACTGCCACTCCGGCGGCGCTCAGCATCAGCTTGGTAAGATGCTTGTTCTCGGTAAGGTAGCGAACAGCGTTAGGGGTGCCGATTGTCATATTGAGTGTAAAGGCAAGGGAACGACCCGGTGAAAAAAGGACGTAGTGATGGTTGTCACTGCCGAGCTTGAAGTATTTCATCCCGTACCGCTCTGCTGTTGCGCGCATAATGGCACGGTCGACGCGGTAACCGTCAAAACGCATAAACTCCGATTTGGAGTAATCATTGCTACAAGACAGAAGCCCCTGCACCTGATAATCCCAAGACTTCATCCTGAAGACACTCCCAACTATCGCCTGATATGAATTCGATCCGTCATCACAGCGGTGACTCTATGGCGTCAATGACTCTTGAAATGATTTCGGCAGAGACATTCCTCCCTTTCCCGTGAAGTGGGAAATGATGCAGGCCAAGGCCGGGATGCGTGTTGATCTCCACAACGATGTAGCTGTCTTCAGTGGCAGGCTTGGTATGGTCACGGGCAAGAACATCGACACCGGCGACTTTCAGACCGGGTATCGCCCGGGCAGCACGTCTGGCCATATCCAGCATCGTCGGATGCACGATATCGGTGATATCATGCGACTCGCCACCCGAGGAAATGTTGGATTTCTGATCCAGTTGAACAACCATGCCCTCTTCCGGGATGCTTTCGGGTGAAAACCCTGCATCCCCGAGCAGACCCAGACGGAAATTGTCCAGCTTTATCGGGTAGCGGCGCGCGAGGTGCCTGTTCTTGCTGCGCTCGATATTCTTCTGCCGGATCAGTTGTTTTATCGTTGATCGCCCGTCCCCCTCGACAGACGGGGGTTTGCGCAGCACCACAGCCACAACCTTGCCATAAACGGCAAGATAACGTGCTTCAACACCACCGATGAATTCCTCTTCGACAAGAATTTCTTTTGCTCCGGCGTCGAGCGCCTGCTGCCATGCGACAGGAAAACTGCTTTGAGTTACACCAACACTGACACCCTTGCCCTTTCTGCCCTGGCTGGGTTTGACAACGGCGCTTTTCAGTTGCGTGATGAATGTCAGTGCGGCTGTAAACGCGTCACGTTGAAACACCTCGCCACGCGCACAGGATACACCGGCGGCGACCATGAGAGACTTTGCCTTTGCCTTGTTCACGCATATTGCTCCAGCAGGCCCGTCAAGATGGGAAAATCCGTTGCCGCCGGGCTTGGGAAGGTAAACAGAGGCCTTCTTGATGGCAAACAGCACCTGGCCTGTTTCAGGGGGCTGCACGACTGTCTGTGTGTCATCAAAGGTCAGGTCCAGACCTGCATCACTTGCAGCTTCTGCCAGAAGGTATGTCGCCGATCCATACGCCGTTTTACGCCGCAGTTCCGAAAGCGCTGCAGCATTGCTTTCCTGAAGCGAGGCATTTTTGCTTTCGCTGTCGGGTAGTGTCGGGGGCGCAGCCGCCCCGTCCACCACAACATGCCATCCCATATCATCCTGCCGCGCGCCGTAGCGCCCGGGCTGTCCGGCCTCCTGCGCCTTGCGGGTCAGGATCTCGGCCACCTCGGCGGCCTCGGCCTCGGTCACCGGGCGGGGCTGGTAGTCCAGCGCCGGGTTGTCGCAGCGGGTGGGATAGAGCCGCAGATCGGTGGTCCAGGCCCCGTCCTCGAGGCCCAGAACCAGCCGCGCCACCAGGCTGTAGGGCACGGCCTCGGGCATCTTCGCGTAGCGCCCGGCCCAGTTGAACTGGAAATTGCCCAGCGACCAGACGATCCCGCGCCCGCCCTCAAGGGTGAAATCATTCATGATATGGGTGCCATGGCCGATGACCAGATCGGCCCCGGCCTCGATCAGCGCCTGACCACGTTCGCGCAGCCGGGGCGTGGGCCATTTGTAATCGAAATTCCAGTGCGGCCAGACGATCACCAGCGATGCGGGATCCTCCTGCTTCAGCTGGCGGATCTGCGCGCCCATCCGGTCAGGCGACAGCAGCGCGACACCGGGGCTGTCATCGGTGGCGAAAAAGCCGAATTCGGCCAGCTTGCGTTCGCGCGCCTTGGCCCCGAGAATATGCACATTGCGGGTTTCGCCGCCAAAATCCAGCGGCAGGGTCAGCGGGGCCTCGGCGCGCTCACGGTCCGGCCCGGTGCCAAAGACGCAGATGCCGGCCTCTTCCAGCCGAGCGATGGTGCGCGCCATGATCTCGGGGCCGAAATCCATTGCATGGTTATTGGCCATGCCCACTGCGGTCACGCCCAGTTCGCGCAGACAGGCCAGAGTGCGTTCGGGGGTGTCCCAGCCAAGGTAATTCTTGCGGTCGGCCAGCGGGCTGACCGGATCGACCTCGAGCACGGATTCGAAGTTCAGGATCAGATGGTCGCTCTGCGCCACCAGCGGCTGCAATCCGCGCAGGAAGGACATCGGATCCTCCAGCAGGCGGCGTTTCGTGTCGCCCCCTTTCGCCAGATGGTGCTTGTCGCCAAGGCTGGTATCCCCGCCGAAGACCAGCGCATGGGTGCGCCTGCCCGCCGCTCCTGCCCGGTCGGTGACGAAAGGCTCCAGCGCGGCGGCGTCCAGCCTTGTGCCAAGCCCGTTCCCGGTCTGGGCGGCGATGACATTGCTGGTCTTGCCGACATAGCGCGCGCGCGGGGTTGTGATCCGGGCCGCGACATTGCCCGGCGGCGTGGCGGTGATGTAGTCCAGCCGGGGCAGGGCGCGGCCCAGATTATGCAGCGCGAAGGCGGTCAGATCCGAGGTCGCCAGCATCCCGCCGACCGAGACATGCACATCCGGATTGGCCTGCAGCGCGGCCTCGACCAGATCGATACTGGCCAGCAGCCCGCCGGCCTTGGGTGCCTTGAGGTTGATCGCCCGGCAGCCGCCGCGCGCGTTCAGCGCGGCCATGTCGGTCGCATCCCACAGCCCCTCGTCGGGCATGATGCGCAGATCCAGCCCGCCCTCGGGGTCCAGCCCCAGACACAGGGCATCGGCCATGACCTGCAACTCGGCCAGCTGCAGGAAATCATCCTTGGGCAACATGCCTTCGAGGATGATCCTGCGCGGCAGCCTGCCCCGGAGCATGAGCGCGGCCAGCCGGGCGATGAAAGCCTCGGCGCTCTGGCGGGTGCTGGCCTCGTTGATATCCATCCAGATCGGCTTGTCGCGTCCCAGGGACTGGTTGGCCGTGGCGATACGCTCGAAGATCTCGACATCCTTGTCGACATCGCCGCTGCCCTTGACGCGGGTGATCGGATAGCGGGTCTGGCGGGTGACCTTATCGGCGATCCCGGCCATTCCGGTCGCGGTCGAGATGGTCGAGATGCTGATCGCGATCTCGTCGCGATGGCGGCCGAGAAGATCGGCGATCTGGCAGTCCAGCGCCCGCGCGGCGATGTCCAGAAGTGCTACCTCGATCCCCAACAAGGTGCCGCGAAAGGGTTTGTCGGCGTTCACATCAAGGGCATGGTCCCGTGCCAGCCCATCCATTTCGGCCATGAGCGCGCGGATCCCTGCCACAGCGGCGCTATGGTCCGTCAGATCGAGGCTGCACCCGCGCAGCTGCGCCACCGCCGCACACAGAAAATCCCACGCCATGGGGCCGTTCCTCGGCCCGTCGCCGGTCAGCACATGGCGCGGCTGGCATTCGCCCAGACCTTCATGCTCCGTGCCGTTGGCAGTTCGGCCCTGCAGCCTGACAATGAAGTTGCGCGCACTGCGCGTGATCCCTCTGGCGGTGCCATAGGGGCGTTTCAGCGGCATCGTGTAATCGATCGCCTCGGCACTCAGGATGCGCAGGATGGTCATGCCTGCCCTTTCATTCGGGAAGACGGGGCGCGCTGCCGCAGTTCCGCCAGCCGGGGGAACTGGCCGTCGATCACCCCGGCCATGGCCGCTTCGGTCAGTTCGGCCACGGCCTCGGGGCTGCCGCGCAACCGGGCCGTCACCTCACCGGCTGCCGCATCGCTGATCGTGGCGCGCAGGCGCAGATCCAGATCTGCGGCCGCGGCCTCCAGAACTGGCAGGAAACGCGGTGCGGCCGGCACGCTTTCCAGCCGCAGATCCGCGCGCAGGCGGCTCTGCCGGGGCGGGCGGGGCCGCCCGGTGCGCTGCAATTCCAGCTGCATCACGCGCTGCGCCACATGCCGGGCCAGCG
>PXDM01000068.1 GCA_003565055.1 Paracoccaceae bacterium | reverse complement strand
GGGCCAGTCAAACCCCATCGGCGCCGAGCGGTAGCAGGACGTGATCGATTTCGCGCCGTATTTCCAGCATTGCGAGCCGATATCTTCGGCGGAATAGGACGCGCCCATCACCAGAATATCCTTGCCCGCAAATTCGCGCGCATCGCGGAAATCATGAGCATGGAGCACGCGTCCGTTGAAGCTCTCGAAGCCCGGATAATGCGGCACATTCGGCACCGAGAAATGTCCCGAGGCGACGATCACATGGTCGAAAGTCTCGGAATAGACATGGTCGCTTGCATGGTCATGCACAGTGACTGTGAACATCCCGCTGTCATCGTCATAGCTTACCCAGCGCACCGCCGTATTGAACCGCACCCAGTCGCGCACGCCCGCTTTCTTCACACGCCCCTCGATATAGTCGAAGAGCACCGCGCGCGGCGGGTAGGATGCGATCTGCTTGCCGAAATGCTCCTCGAAGGAATAATCGGCGAATTCTAGCCCTTCCTTGGGGCCATTCGACCACAGATAACGATACATCGAGCAATGGACCGGCTCGCCATTCTCATCAAGCCCGGGGCGCCATGTGTAATTCCACAACCCGCCCCAATTATCCTGTTTCTCGAAACAGACGATCTCGGGGATGGCCTCGCCTTTTGCGGCAGCGGATTGAAAGGCGCGCAGCTGTGCGAGCCCCGACGGGCCTGCGCCGATGATGGCAACTCGTTTCTGGGTCATGTGACGCTCCGTGTTGGCGGGGCAGGGGATCGGGAGGACCAATCCTACATCCCGGCTGTACCAAAGCTGCGCCAGTCACGCCCAATCTGTCAACAAATTTTCATCAAGGGAAACCAAATTTCACCATACGACCGAGAAAATGCCGTTCCACGTGGCGGCGCCTGTGCTAGACCTTTACCATGACCGGCCCGAGTTTCGCCCATCAGATCGCCATGCGCAGCCTGCTGCCTGCCCTGCGCGTCGGCATGTCCGAGGAAATCCGCATCGGCATGCTCGTGCCGCTGTCGGGCGCAGCCGAATCCTGGGGCTTGCCGGGGCTTCGGGGCTGCCAGATCTGGGAGGATTGGCTCAACGCTGCAGGCGGCGCTCTGATCGCGGGCCGCCGCTACAGGGTCCGCATCTCGGCCGAAGATTGTGGCTATGCGCCCGATCAGGCCCTCGAAGGTGCACGCAAATTGGTCCAGTCGGACGGTGTGGCGCTCCTGATGATGCTTGGCGGCGACAGCTTCAACGCCGTGCGCCCGTTTCTGACCGAACACAAGGTGCTGACCTCGACCCTGCTGCCCAGCGACCTCTCGCCCGACACGCGCTACCTGATCGCCCCCGCCGAGGTCCACCCGGTCTATAACGTCACCGGCGTCGCTTGGCTGGCGCGCGAGCAACCGCATCTGCGCAAGGTGGCGCTGTGTAGCCAGCGCGACGCGCTCGGCCTGCCCTCGCTCGCCACCTACCGCGCCGCGATCAAGGCCGCGGGGCTTCAGACCTGTGCCGAGATCCAGTATGATCCGGCGCATCACGATGTGGCCACGATCGTCCAGCCGATGCTCGACTCCGGTGCCGATGTGCTCTGCTGGTGCACCAGCTACACCCCGATGGTCCATGCGATGACCGAATACGCCCATGCGCAGGGCTTCACAGGCACGATCCTGTCCTGCACGATGGACCAATATGACCGCCTGATCGCCCGCACCTCGGCGGAGTTCATGGAAGGCACGCTGTTTCAGTTCCCCGATTTCGACGACCCGGCGCTGGCGGAAAAAGCGTTCTTCTTCAACCAGCCCAGCCTCTTCTACTCGGAATACCAGCGCCGCTTTCCGGGCACATGGAGCGCGGTGAGTTGGGAGTATCCGGCCATCCTCGACATCTGGCTCGCGGCAGTCGAAAAGGTCGGCACTCTGGCCAGTGCTTCTGTCATGGCCGCGATGCGCCAGATGGGCGAGGCTGCGCATGCTTTCGGGCCGGCGCAATGGTGGGGCGCGCGGCTCTTTGGCATCGACAACGCACTTGTCGGCGACTGGCCCGTGGTCCGCATTGAGGACAGCAAGGCCCGCATCGTCGCGTTCGGCTCCGTGCCCGACTGGCTGGCCGCGCATGAGGATGTTCTTTTCGACGAGATGTCCGCGCTTGGTCAGCTCTGGTCGCAACGCCTCGCCCAAGCGCCCGAAGCCTTGCCGCTCGCGCCGCGCCTGGCTCCGTGAGAGCGCATTGACGCGCGCTCAGCCCTCGAACAAGAGCAGCTTCTGTTCCTCGATCAGATGCAGCTTGATGAACTCCACGGCGGCTTCGACATCGCGCGCAGCCATGGCGTTGAACAGCGTGTTGTAGCGCCGCTGATAGTCGCGGATCCGGTCCGGCGTCAGATGCCGGCGCATCAGCGCCCTGCGGAAATTCTGGCGTGCGACAGACAGGGTCAGCTCATGGCAGGCACTCAGCAGAGGATTGCGCGTGCCTTCGGCGATGGTGCGGTAAAGCTCTTCCTCCGCCGCCATGAAATCCCCGATATCGGTGCGCACCCGCTCGATGCGCGAGACGATGGCCGCCAGCGCATCAAGCTCGCGCGGCGTGAAATTGATCGTGGCCAGCCGCACCATTTCAGGCTCGATGATGCTGCGCATGACCAGATGATCGAGCGGGCTGGTACGCGCGGCGAGGCTGTCGGCGTCATCCTCTTGCGCAGCCCGCGCGCGCCAGATCACGAAACTGCCGCTGCCCGCACGCCGCCGGATGATCTTGTGGCTTTCCAGCACATCCAGCGCCTCGCGCACAGTGTTGCGAGATACACCAAGGTCTGCGGCCAGTGCGCGCTCGCTCGGCAGGCGCGTATCGGCGGGATAATCCTCGGCCTTGATCTTGGCGAAAAGCGTGTCGATCACGACCTGCACCGTGCCTCCGACCGCGTGGCCGGAAATCAGTTCGGCATCCAGTCTGCTCGCCATGTGCATTCCCACCATACTCTCGCGGCCCTCTATACAATGCGAGGCAGAATGCACAAGTTTGGCGCCCCAGAAACAGATGCGCGGGGGCAGCAAACAGCCCCCGGTGTGACACCGGGGGCCGTGCGCTCACTCAGCCGGGTCCAGCACCAGCGCGCCTTCGTCGTAGCGCACATCCCAGTTCTGCGCGTCGAGCCCGTCGGCCTGCGCCTCCTCGCTGACCCGCAGCCCGATAGTCTTCTCCAGGATACCGCCCACAACCAGCGCCGTCAGCGCCCCGGCCCCAAGACATGCGAGCACACCGACAACCTGCATGACAATCCCGATCTGCCCGTGCTGGAATGCGTAGATGCCTTCCTCGATGCCGAGATACCCCCCGCGCGGGGTGCCTGCCTGAAAGACGCCCAGCATCACCAGCCCGTAAGACCCCGCCCCCAGGAACAGCGGGAAGAGCTTGTGCTCGTCAAGCCCGCGCTTGAGCGTTGCCGAATAGACCCCCCAGGCCACGAAAGGCGCACCAAGTGCTACGAGGAACATCTGCCAGGGCAGATAGACATCGAATCCCGACGCCCCTGCGACATAGCCTGCAAGCGGCCCGAGCAAGGCATAGGAATAGCTGCGTGTCCAATAGGCGATGACCAGCCCCGAGAGCGCGCCTCCCGCCCAGGCCAGCCCGTAATTGTTGAACGCGATCCCGACCGAGGTATTGGCCATCGTCACCGACACGGCCAGCGCTTCCGGGTCGAAGAAGAAAAGGCATGACAGGATCACCATCGGCAGCGCCGCGAAGATCGTCATCAAGCCGGTCGCGGCCAATCCGATGCTCGGCGCATTGTAGCTCGGCACTTTTGGGTGGGGTGCGAACATGCCCGGACGCGTGCCCAGCCGTGGCACCAGCACCAGCGCCATGCCTGCCGGGAACAGATAAACGAAGCCCACCCCGAAGAAGTCATGAAAGCCCGGATTGGTCAGCGGCCCGACCGATCCCCAAGTCGCCCAGCTCAGCAGTGAAGAAACCAGCGTGGCGGCCACACAAAGCACGAAATAGGCCGCCGCCTTGATCCGCTCGGCCACCGCGAAATGCAGCAGAACATTGATGATCCCGGCAAAGCAGGCAAGGAAAAAGACGAAGATCTGGAAGGTGTTGAGCCCCGGAAATACATCCCCCGGCACTTCATGCGCGCGCGCATTCGCCATGCCGCCACCCAGCCACCAATCGGCGATGGAATCGCTCAGCGTGGCCTCTTCGATGATGTAATATTGCGCCGCCCAAAAGGCGAAGCCAATCCCGAAATAGACCGCGAAACCGATGAAGAAGCCCATCAGCTTCTCGATGGTCGAAGTCAGCAGGTTCTTGTGCCGTGTCGTGCCCGCGTCGATCATCAGCAGCCCGACAACAACCATGATCGCGCCGACTGTGCCCGACGCATAGACAAGATTCTGCACCAGTGAATTCAGGCTGACCTGGTCAGCCTGAATGGTGCTTAGGTCAAGTGACATATCCCTCTCCTGTTCCGAGGTGATTGGACAACCCGCACCGGCGCTGCCATGCAGACCGCATCGGAACTGGTCCTTTCATTGGTCCCAAAATGGCCGGATACAGCACGGGACAGCAAAAAATCTGCCATAAAATATGAGACTCTCAAACATAAAATATCCCTAGGTGAATATTATTTTCTTATTGAGCAGAATTTTGATGTGATTTCAGGCAGACTGGCGCAAAATTGGATCAAACCAGTTGGAGCACTCCGATCCGTTGGAATTCGCACGTCACATCGGCCATGGATCGGGTCGAACTCCATCAGCGGGGCGCGCTGTTCGGCATCGCCCTGAGTCCCGAGGGCAGATCCGCTCTGCCCCGCAGCCCCAGAACCGAGAGCCGGGAATGGCCTGAGCCGTGCCATGAAGGCCGTGACTGCCCGGTTCAATGCGTTCCATTGGCTCACCGGCCGCTCGCGGTCGACCATCTCGATAGTTTTTGGGAGATGTCAGGTCAAAAACCCGATGGCTGGTCAGGCCGTTATTCAAGCGCAGCATCAACCGGCGCGGGCACTATCTTCGCCAAAGCGGCCATCTGCGCCGCAAGGCACTGGTTTGAGCTGAGCACGGGAAGGCCAAGCTCTTCGGACAATGGGGCCAGAATATCCAATGTGCGCAGATTGGTGCAGGACAGGAAGACCGCGTCGAGCTTGCTGCGCTGCGTCAAACTGCGGGCGGCATCGGCGATGGAGCGTGGCGCGATGCGGGCCACTCTGGCCTCGATCTGTTCGCCAAAAGACAGCATGTCAGGCACGGCAATACCCCCTGCTTCAAATGCAGCCCGGATCGGTTCGGCCACAGAGGCGATATAGGGCGAAACGATCCCCAGCCGCGCCACCCCGCGGCTGCGGCATTGGGCGAGTGCGGCGCTCAGCGGATCGGTCACCGCCCTTGTCTGCACGGCCCCTGTCACCAGATCGCGCACGCGATCCGCGCCGATCAGTGTGGTGCCCGAAGTGCAGGCATAGCCCACGACGTCCAGCGGCTGTGGCGCAGGCAGCAGACGGGCCGCATCGGGCAAGGCGCTTTTCATCTGCGCAATACTCGCGGGCGTGAGGTCCGCGCCCGAGGGCACGCGGGTCACATGCAGCCGCGCGACATGCGCAGGGAACAGGCGACGGAAATCACCCTCGATGGTTTCATCGACCTGCAGGACGATCAGACCAAGCCGGGGCAAGTCATCCTCTTGCAGCGCGTAGGGGAACGCGCTCATATCCCGATCTCCGGCAAATCCTCGGGCGCGCGTGGCGACAAGAGTTCCGGGCCAGTGTCGCGCAAGACGATATTCTCCTCATGCACCATGATCCGGCCGTCAGCCGTCATGCATCCCGGCTCCAGCGCCAGGGCCATGCCCGCGCGCAGAGGTGTTTCGTCCAGCGGCGTGAAGGAGGGCCATTCGGTCAGCGTGATCCCCAACCCATGCCCCAGTCGCCCCCCGCCGGGTGTCATGCCGCGCCGCTCCAGCCCGCGCGACAGCAGATCATGCACATCGCGCGCCAGCATGCCGGGGCGCAACGCGGTCAAGGCGTCCTCGGTCGTGTGCCAGAGTGCTGCATGCGCCCGCCGCGCTATGTCCGAGGCCGGACCAATTGCGAAATTTCGGTCGAAATCGCAGAAATACCCGTATTTCACCGCGCCCGTATCCAGCATCAACACATCACCGTGCTGCAATGGAGCCGCGCCTGCGGGTGAGATCACATCGCCATAGCCATCAGGCCCCGCACCGCCCGCGACATAGCTGACCCAATCCGCATCTTCGGACAAAAGCGCGAACTGGAAGTCGCGGAACACATTGGCAAGCGGCCGCCCCGCCTGCGCGAACTCCGGCACGCGCGCGAAAGCCCTGCCCGCGATGGCACAAGACGCGCGGATCTTGTCGATCTCGGCCTCGGATTTCACTTCACGCACGCGCTGGATGCAGGCTGT
>PXDM01000082.1 GCA_003565055.1 Paracoccaceae bacterium | reverse complement strand
GAAGACGCCGCTGAGCTGGCCTATGAGGAGCTGAAAGAACAGTTTGAAATCCTGAAGGCCGATTTCGCAGAGCTCTCGTCGAGCATGGTCGAAGCAGGCCGTGCCACCGCGCGAGACGCATCGCGCACGGCGCGCAAGGCGGGACGCAAAGCGGCCTCGCAGATCGAAGAAGGCGCGGAATACGTGGCTGATCAGACCGAATACGCGCTGGCTGAAGCCGAAGATTTCGCGCGCCGCCGTCCTGGCATTGCGCTCGGCCTCGCCGCAGGTGCTGGCTTCCTGCTCGCATTGTCGATGTCGCGCCGCTGATGATCTTGGCGGTTCAACAGCTGCGCCGCAAGGCCGAATGGGCCGCGCGGCGCACCGTCGCCGCCGTGATCGGGGGCCTGCTTCTGGCGACAGGGGCAGGTTTCCTCACGGCGGCCATCTGGATGCTGCTCGCGGCGGAATTTTCCCCACTCATCGCCAACGCGGCCTGCGCGGCGCTGTTTCTCGGGGCGGGGCTGATCACATTGGTGGTCGCCAAATCACGGCCTGAGCCGCAACTGCCGTCACTCAGCCAGACCCTGCGCGCGCAAGCCGGGGCGAAGGGCGCGCCGCGTCACCGTCCGGGCGAATTTCCCGCGCTGATGGAAGCCTTCCTCTTTGGTGTGGCGACTTACTCGCAGATGCGCAACAAGCGGCGGTGATGCGCCGCTTTTTCATGCGCTCAATCGCGCGAAAACCGGTTTCCCGCCGCGCGCGCTATGAGATAAGGTCGCACCGAGTTTGGCCAGACGGGACGCCTAGAGATGTCAGACACTGCCGCAATCGCACTGCGCCCGGCGAGAATCGGCACAGATGACGATGCGCTCTGGGCGATGCTGGAGCCCGTGTTCCGCGCGGGCGAGACCTACGCCATCGACCGGGAGATCTCGCGCAGTGCGGCGCTGGACTGGTGGCAGGGCGGCACGCATCGCGCCCTGATCGCGCAGCGCGGTGATGCGGTGCTCGGCAGTTTCTACCTCTGCCCCAATCAGCAAGGCGGCGGCGCGCATGTGTGCAATTGCGGCTTCGTCACGGCGCGCGCGGCCGAAGGGCAGGGCGTGGCGCGGGCGATGATTGTCCATGCGCTGGATTTGGCGCGCGCGGAGGGGTTTCTGGCAATGCAGTTCAATTGCGTCGTCTCGACCAATACGCGGGCGATAGCGCTCTGGGAGGCGCATGGATTCGAGATTGTCGGGCGTCTGCCGGGCGCTTTTCGGCATCCGCGGGATGGTTTTGTCGATGCGTTTGTGATGTATCGCAGGCTATAGGAGGGGGCTCTGCCCCCGGTCCCTTCGGTCCCTCCCCCGGGATATTTGGGCAAAGATGAAAGGAAAGGCGTATGGCGCGTGCAGGTATCCCGCTTCTGGCTGTGTTGATCGACGCGGATAATTCTTCGCCGAAATGGGCAGACGCGATTTTCGAGGAGATCGCATCGCTGGGCGAGGCGTCTGTGCGCCGGATCTATGGGGATTTCTCGCGCCAGCAGATGTCAGGCTGGCAGGACAAGCTGCCCACGCTGGCGCTTGTGCCGCATCACCAGCCCGCCAATACGGTGGGCAAGAATTCGAGCGATATCGCGCTGGTGATTGATGCGATGGATCTGCTGCATTCGGGCCGGTTTGACGGTTTCGTGCTGATCAGTTCCGATAGTGATTTCACGCGGCTCGCCAGTCGCATACGTGAGCAGGGGCTCGATGTCTACGGGATCGGGCAGCAAAAGACGCCGGAAGCCTTTCGCAAGGCCTGCAAGCGGTTCATTTTTGTGGAGAATATCCTGCCTGAGCCTGCGGCGGAGACAGGCGAGAAGGACAAGAAGGCGCATCCGTCCAAAGCCGTGCCGCTGATCAAGGCCGCGATGCAGCATATCGACAAGGACGAGGAATGGTTCTCGCTCGGGCCTCTGGGGCAGTTCATCGTGGCCGCCAATCCGGATTTCGACAGCCGCAATTACGGCTGCGCGAAGCTGAGCGAGCTGGTGGCGCGGACCGGGGCGTTTGAGCTGCGCAAATCTGCAGGCAATGCGATGCAGGTGCGGCTCAAGCCCTAGACAGGGGGCGTGGTGGCGCTTATTTGCGAAGACATGGCGCAGAAATCAGACCCGAATTACCGCATCATCGCAGAAAACCGCCGCGCGCGGTATGATTACGCGATCGAGGAAGACCTCGAATGCGGGATCATGCTTATGGGCTCGGAGGTGAAATCGCTGCGCACGGGCCAGGCGAATATCGCCGAGAGCTATGCCACGGTCGAGGATGGTGAGCTGTGGCTGGTCAACAGCTATATCGCGCCCTATACGCAGGCCAAGACCTTCGGGCATGATGAGCGTCGGCGGCGCAAGTTGTTGGCATCAAAGAGAGAATTGGCGCGGCTCTGGGCGGCGACGGCCAAGCAGGGGATGACGCTGGTGCCCATCGTGATGTATTTCAACCATCGCGGTCTGGTGAAGCTCAAGATCGGGGTCGCCAAGGGCAAGAAGCTCGCCGACAAGCGCGCGACCGAGGCGAAGCGGGACTGGGACAAGCAGAAGCGTCGGCTGCTCAAGGAGCATGGCTGAGGTTTTTCGCCCTGTGAAATCATTTTTCAGAATCGGCGGGTATGCGCGCGTTTGGGGTGTCCGATTTTTTCGCCTGTTGAAAAATGATTTCAGAATAGCCCGAGCGCCCATGGGGCCAGAATGGCGGTCAGCATCGCATTGAGCGCCATGCCGATCCCGGCGAAAGCGCCCGCTTGCGGGTGGACTTGCAGCGCACGGGCCGTGCCGATGCCATGCGCCGCCACACCCGTCGCAAAGCCCCGCGCGCGCCAATCGCGAATGCGCAGGGCGGTCATCAAGGGCGTCACCACGATGGCCCCGATGACGCCTGTCAGGATCACCAGAACGGCTGTAAGCGTCGGTGAGCCCCCGAGGCTTTCGCTGATGCCCAGCGCAACCGGGGCCGTGGTGCTTTTCGGCGCGAGTGTCGCGAGCAATTGCGGCGAGAGCCCCAGCGCATGGCCGATGGCGAGTGCCGAAAGCACCGCTGTCGCAGACCCCGCCAGCAAGGCCGCGAGGATCGGCAGGAATGCGGGACGCAGCGCGTGGCGTTCGGTCCAGAGCGGCACGGCCAAAGCCACGGTCGCAGGTCCAAGCAGGAAATGGACGAATTGTGCGCCCTCGAAATAGGTGGCGTAGCTGGTGCCCGTGGCCCAGAGCAGAAGCCCCAGCAGGAGCGCCGCGACCAGCACCGGGTTCATCCAGGGCGCACGGCCCAGAGCGCGCGAGGCCGCGTCGCCAATGACATAGGCCACAAGCGTCGCGCAGAGCCACAGGAGCGGATCGCCTGCGAGATAGGACCAGATTTCAGTGAAATCACGCATCGCTCTGCCCCCCGGTGAGCCGCGCGACCAGCACAAACACCCCCGCGCCGACCGCCAGCGCCAGCACGGTCGAGACGATCAGCGCGAGCGCCACGCCCAGCCCATTGGCCGCGAGTACCGGCAGATGGCCGACCACACCCACCGCCGCAGGCACGAAGAGAAGCGACAGATGGCGCAGGATGCCCGTGCCCGTGGGCACGACCAGCGCGGCGAGCCGCCCGCTGGCCAGCATCAGCCCGAACAGAAGCGCCATGCCGAGCACCGGGCCGGGGATGGGCAAGCCCGCGAGCCGGGTCACGGTCTCGCCCGCGAGTTGGCAGAGCAGGATCAGAGTGAGGGCGTGGATCATGGGGGCGGCCTTTGTTGCGATACCCCCATAGGCCCAGATCGGCGCGCGAAAGGGAAGGGGGCGCTTGACGCGCTGCTGCCTTGCGGGCAGGGGAGAGGCATGAGCGATCATCTCAAAGGCTTGTTGATCACGACGCTGGGCGTGCTGTTTCTGGTGCCCGATTCGCTGTTTGTGCGGCTGATCGGGGCAGAGGCGCTGGCGATTGCCTTCTGGCGCGGGCTGATCGCGGGCGGGCTGGTGCTGGGCTTCGTGCTCATTCGCAGCGGTACGGGGCCGGTGCGCGCGGTGTTGCGCGGTGGGCCGCCGGTCTATGCTTATATGGCGCTCTACGGGGTCTCGGCACCGGGATTTGTGCTGGCCGTGTCGATGACGAGCGTGGCGAATGTCGTGTTCATTCTGGCCGCCATGCCGGTTTTTGCGGCGGTTTTCAGCCGCATCTGGCTGGGCGAGGTGATCACGCGGCGGATGGTCTGGACCATGCTCGGGGTGTTTCTCGGCCTGTCGATCATCGTGCTGGGATCCACGGCGCAGCCCGGCACGAATTGGCGCGGTGATGCGCTGGCTTTGCTGGTCGCGGCCTGTTTCGCCGCGGCCCTGACAGCGGCGCGCCGGGCGCGGGGCACGCCGATGCTGCCTGCTGTGCCGCTCGCGCTGATCGGCGGGGCCGTGCTGATGCTGCCCTTCGTCGATATCTGGGGGCCACTGCCGGCGTGGTGGCCGTTATTTGCCGCCCACGGGCTCTTCATCGCCTTTGCAAGCGGGCTCATGGTGCTGGGGCCGCGCTATGTCAGTTCCGCCGAAGTGGCGCTGCTGATCTTGCTCGAATCGATCCTCGCGCCGCTTCTGGTCTGGGCTGTGATCGGCGAAAACCCCGGCCCATGGGCGCTGGCGGGCGGGGCCGTGGTGGTCGTGGTGCTGATGATCTCGAATGCGGTCGTGCTGCTGCGGCGCGGGCCAGGGGTCAGAGGCGACGCAGGCGGATCACGACATCCACGCGGCTGATCTCGGCCCCTTGCGGCGGATCAGGCAGGCGCGAGAATGACACGGCACCCGAGGGCGCATCGGTCAGTTCCTGCGTGTCTTCCCAGAAATAATGCGGATGGTCTTCGACGCAGGTGTCGAAATAGGAACGCGTCGCGTCGACCGTGATCTCATTCATCAGCCCGGCCTCGCAAAAGGCGCGCAGGGTGTTGTAGACGGTCGCGAGCGATACGGCCTCACCGCTGGATTTGGCCGCGAGGAACAGGGTCTCGGCGGTCACATGGCGGTCCTGCCCATCGCCGACCAGAAGGCTTGCCAGCGACAGCCGCTGCCGCGTGGGGCGGACATTGGCATGGGCGAGCCAGCGCGCGGCCTTGGAGAGCGCCGTGTCGTCGAGGGGGGCAAATTCCTGATCCATGATGTGTATATAAAGGATAAATCGCCCCGATTTCAAATGAAATTGAGTCGCAACTGTCTGCGCAGGGGGGCAGGTGCCGGGCTTGTCAGCAAGATTGTCACAGTGCTAGAGGGGGAAAACCCTTTGGAGGAGCGCAGAAATGGCCGATTTTCCCACATCTTTCGACAAGGAGGGCCTGCTGGCCTGTGCGCGGGGCGAGCTGTTCGGCCCCGGCAATGCGCAACTGCCCGCGCCGCCCATGCTGATGATGGACCGCATCACCGAGATTTCGGGCGATGGGGGCGCGCATGGCAAGGGGCATGTGCTGGCGGAATTCGACATCACGCCGGATCTGTGGTTTTTCGAGTGTCATTTTCCGGGCAATCCGATCATGCCGGGCTGTCTGGGGCTCGATGGGCTGTGGCAGTTGACGGGATTCAACCTCGGTTGGCGCGGCTGGCAGGGGCGCGGCTATGCGCTGGGCGTGGGCGAGGTGAAGCTGACCGGCATGGTGCGGCCGGATCGCAAGATGTTGACCTACAAGATCGATTTCACCAAGGCCGTGCAGACGCGGCGGCTGACCATGGGCGTGGCCGATGGCATCGTCGAGGCCGATGGCGAGGTGATTTATCAGGTCAAGGATATGAAGGTCGCGCTGTCGGAGGCGTGACGCTGTCGCAGTTGCCCGCGTTGGGTAAAGCGCCCCGGTCCGGCCGGGGCGCTTTTTCGTTCAGCCGATGATGGCGTTCAGCGTGGCCGAGGGGCGCATCACAGCGGCGGTCTTGGCCGGGTCGCCGTGGTAGTAGCCGCCCAGATCGACCGGCTTGCTCTGCGCGTCGAGCAATTCCTGCACGATGGCAGCTTCTCCGTCGGCCAGTGCCTTGGCGATAGGGGCGAAATGCGCGGCGAGATCCGCGTCATCGCTTTGCGCGGCCAGTGCTTCGGCCCAGTAGCGGGCGAACCAGTAATGGCTGTGGCGGTTGTCGGGCTGGCCTGCCTTGCGCCCCGGCGAGCGGTCATGGTCGAGCACGCCTTGCGTCGCCGCGTCCACGGCATCGCCCAGAATGCGCGCTTTCGCATGGCCCTTGGCATCGGCGAGGAAGCGGAAGCTTTCGCCCAAGGCGCAGAATTCGCCCAGAGAATCCCAGCGCAGATGGCCGGTTGCGACCAGATCCTGCACATGTTTCGGGGCCGAGCCGCCCGCGCCGGTTTCAAACAGCCCGCCGCCCTGCATCGGCTTGACGATGGACAGCATCTTGGCCGAGGTCGCCAGTTCCAGGATCGGGAACAGGTCGGTCAG
>PXDM01000424.1 GCA_003565055.1 Paracoccaceae bacterium | reverse complement strand
CTTGCACCAGCGCACCGCCTGTCGGTCACGCGGGCCGGATCACAAAACGACAGGCGGGATCGCCTGCGCTCAGACAGGCCTCCTCCGTGACGCGCAGCTCAGGCCAGACCAGCTGCCCGAATAGCCGCTCGAAAACGGCCACATGCCAGTCGCACCCTGGCTCCAGCGCGTCGCCGACGGCCAGCGGATTGTCCGCGATCTCGAAAGTCAGCGGGCGGTAGCCAAGGATGCGGAACACACCCGAGCCCGCGAAGGTCCAGCTATGTTTCGCAATCGCCGCCGCCAGCACCCGCGCGCCCAGACGCGCGGGAAGCGCCCGGATCACGCGTTGCGCAAAGCGCGGGATGCGATTGGCGAGGATGTAGTCACCTGTCGCAAGCCCCGCGGCGCGCTGGATCTCCGTCGCGCGGTCAGGCAGGAAGAGCCGCACGGCGTGATGCAGCCGCGCGACCTCATCTTCGGGAAGCATGCCCGCATCGGGGGGCGGCTCGGCAATGCCCGCGCGGTGCAACAGCGCGCCGCGCAGGCGCTCCCCGATCATCGCGTCGAGCACCGGCAGATGTTGCAAGACCGCGTTCGGCCCGATGCGCGCCGGGGCCGACATGGCACTCACTCCGCAGGCTCAACACGGTTTGGCGCAGCACCATTGGGCATCTTGAAGGTTCGCGGTTCCGCATCCTCCATCTGCTGCGTGCCACCGCCGCAGGCTTTCAGCGCTGTGCGCTCCTCGGCCCGCGCTTTGCCTTGCGCGCGCAACGCATCGCGGCGCTCCTGCGCCTTGCGCTTCTTGTCAGCGTGATCTTCCCAATCGGCAAGCTGCGCATCGGCAATCGTGCGGGTCATGTCAAAGCCGAAATCCAGATCATCGCGCGATTTCATGCTGAAATAATCGGTCTTGCCCAGATCGTAGAATTGCCGCTGCACACCGGCCTTGAGAAACGCCTTGAGGCACCCGAGCAGGTATTTGCGCCGGTAGCCCGTCCCGCGCCAAGGGTAATGAAACAGCGCTTTCTGCATGTAGAAGCGGCGGTAATTGTTCAGCACCCCTTCGAGCAAACGTCCGCGCGTCATGGCCTTGGGCTTCATGATGGGCGTCACGAAATTGTATTTCGAGTAGTCGAAGACCTCGACCTGATCGCGGAGTTCCTGAAAGAGCGGCGTGAAAGGCCAGGGCGTATACATGGCCCAATTCGCCAGATCCGGCTGCCAGTCCCAGGCCATGCGATAGGTCTCTTCCAGCGTCTCGGGGGTTTCATTGTCCAGCCCCACGATGAATTGCGCTTCCGTGAAGATATCCGCCTCGCGCAAGAGCCGGATGGCTTCCTTGTTCTGCGCGACCGTGGTTTCCTTGTTGAACTGGTCGAGCTTCAGCTGCGCGGCGGCCTCTGTCCCGAGGCTGACATGCACCAGCCCCGCCTTGCGGTAGAAGGGCAGCAATTCCTTGTCGCGCATGATGTCGGTCACGCGGGTATTGATGCCCCACTGGATGCGCTTGGGCAGGTCGCGGGCGATCAGTTCCTCGCAGAATTCGATGAATTTCTTGCGGTTGATCGTTGGTTCCTCATCGGCAAGGATGAAGAAACCGACACCGTGGGTTTCGACCAGATCCTCGATCTCATCCACCACCTTCTTGGGGTCGCGGACGCGGTAATCGCGCCAGAATTTCCACTGGCTGCAGAAGGAGCAGGTGAACGGACAGCCCCGCGCCATGTTGGGAATCGCGACCCGGCGGTTCAGAGGCACGTAGATGTATTTGTCCCATTCAAGGATCGACCAGTCGGGCTTGATCCCGTCCAGATTCTTGACCGTCGAGGCCGCAGGCGTGGCCTTGATCTCACCCCCGTCGATGAAGGCAAGCCCGTGGATCTTGTGTTTATCCGCTGGCCAGCGCCCTTCGGCGATGGCATTCATCAGGTTGACGACGATCTCTTCACCCTCACCGCGCACGATAGCGTCGATCCAGGGCGCTTCGGTCAGGACCTGGCGGAACATGAAGGTCGCATGCACGCCGCCGAGCACGGTCACGCAATCGGGTGCGACCTCGCGGGCGATTTTCAGCACCTCTTCGGCGACATAGATCGACGGCGTGATGCAGGTCGTGCCGACCACATCGGGCTTCAGCTCGGCAAGCTTCGCGCGCAGCGCATCATTGTCGACATGGTTGGTCATCGCGTCGATGAAATGAATATCGTCGAAACCGGCGGCCTTGAGCGATCCGGTCAGATAGGCGACCCATGCGGGCGGCCAGCTTCCGGCGATCTCGGCACCGCCGGAATGGTAATTCGGGTGAACGAAGACGATTCGCATGGGTTCCCTCCATTATGTAAATGGAGGTTGACACATCATTTGACAGGTTTGATTGACACAGATCAATCCTGCCCGAAGAATGTTCCTAATTCTCGTCCTTGCTGAGCAGATCGAACTTGCGCAGCTTCACATAGAGCGACTGGCGCGAGAGGCCGAGCATTTCGGCGGCGGCAACGCGGTTGTTGCGGGTCAGGTCGAGCGCGGTTTCGATGCAGATTTTCTCGATCACATCGGTGGTTTCCGACACGATATCCTTGAGCGTCGAGGAGCCCACAAGCTCGATCACGCCTTGCACGTTATTATCCTGCCCGCCGCTATCGGCCCGCACGCTGGCGCTGCTCGAGGCATTGCGGATCACCAGCGCGAGCACCGGATCGAATTTGTCATCGAGCCATGTGGCCGAGATCTCGACCCCGATCTGGGCGCCGAAATCGGTGTTGAGCTTGGTCGCATAAACACGCAACTGCCCGGCCCGACGGGCATTGTCGAGAAGCACGCGCAGATCGACCACGCCGCGCGCCAGAAATTCCGACAGCGACCGCCCCCGCACCGAACTGAGCGACGGCGCATCGGTGAGGTTGAGAAAGGTCTCGCTCGCAGCCAGGATGCCGCCATCGCGATCGGTAAAGACAATCGCATCCGCACCCTGATTGTAGAGCTGGCGCAGATTGGTCACCAGCCGCTCATCACCCACAGAGCCGCGCTCCGGATCGCTCAGCCGCACGATGGCCAGTTGCTCCCCCGAGGCGCGGAAGAGCTTGCCAGTCATCTGCACCTTGCGGCCCGAAGTCTTCACCTCGGATTCCAGCGTGACATCCGAGCCAGCAGGTTGCGGGGCCTCCAGACGCCCAAGGAGACCATCGCGATCAGGCCCCGCGAAACTGTCGATAAAGGGCCGCTCGATCAGATCCGCCCGCGCCCGACCCAGAATGGCGGCCGCGTTGTGGTTGATATCGACGATCACGCCCGAGGCAATCGAGACCAGCGCAATCGCATCATTGGAGAAATCCATCAGCAGGCGGTAGCGCGTGTCAATCTCGCGCTGCGCCTCATGATCGCGCTCAAGCGCGATCTGCGCATTGAGCAGGAGTTGCTGCATCTCGATGGTGGGGCGCTGGTCCTTACCGAGCATGAGAACCTGCGCGCGGCTCGACATCTTGTGGAGCGCATAGCGCACAGGGACCATATCCGGCCCAGCAGTCGTGTGGATCAATTCCGCCCAGCGCGGCGCATCAAGCCCGTCGCTCAATTCCTGCAGGCGCACGCCCAGTTTCCGGCCCGATGGCGCATCGAGCATATCCGCAAGCGGCTTGCCTTTCCAATCGGCGACACTGGACGCAAAGGCCGAATCGGGCTTGGCTTGCGCCGCGACAACGCGGCCCTGCGCATCAACAAGGACACAGAGATCCGACATGCTGAGCAGGATCGAAGACATGCAGGGGTCTTCCAGATACTGCTCAAGGTCAGATGTCGCCGATGATGCGCCATGATCGGGCAAAGTCACGCATTTCCCTTCTGCCGCCAGTGGCAGCGATACCCGCGGCAGGGATCAAACTACTCGGCCGCTACACTAAACTGCTGAATCCCACAAAAGTGAAGCGCAGCGACGATGTCATGGGTGACAATATCAGCGCCACTAACTTCCATGATTCGGCGAGTGTCAATATCTTCGATTGCTCCCGAAACCAAGCCCCCGCCGAGAACAATAGGAGTTCTACGTGCATCACATGCGCGTAGATCAGTCACGATCTCGGCGCAGGCCGCGACAGAGGACAGATTCGACACGGAGATGAAAACACCGTGGAATCTGTTGCGGCGCATGATTTCGGCGATCTGCCCAGCCGATGGCGCCAGCATCACCTTCACGGACACGCCCGCACGCCGCAGGTGATTGGCCGCGAACATCGCGCTCAGACTGTGTTGCTCGCAACGCGGCATCATCACCAGAATGCGCCCGTCGGACACAGCGCCCACCTGGTCAGAGACCCAGGCGCGCCCCAACTCGCGCAACAGGCCCTGCAACCGGGCAAAGGCCATGGAGGCTTGCAGGATGTCGATCTGATCATCATGCCATTGCGCACCGACCTCTTTGACCGTGAGCGGCAGGTAGACATCGAGAATATCCTCAGCCCGCAAATGCTGGCGCTTCATCTCGGCGAAAATCTCATGCAGGCTGGTGGCGTCGCCCTGGCGCGCGAACCGCATCATCAGATCGCCCAGATACGCCGACGGGCGCGTTGAACGACGGCCATTGCCGCGCGCAAGCTCCGAGACGACCCGCAAGGCAAAATTGCGCATCGGCAAGTCATCCGAGCGCCGCGCCCCTCCCATCAGGCCAACACTTCCGTCCATCTCCCGCTCCCCGAACAGTTCCAGCAGCCATTTGTCGCCACGCGCGCAAGCGCAAACCGACTTTCACCTCAAATGCTCGCAAGATCGAGCCCAAATGTCAAATGAAACTTACACCACGGATAGACATCAGGAACAGAACGCCAACACGGGCCGAAATCCGCAGTAAAATATGGGGTTATAGGCGAAAACACCGCCCTCATACGCGTAAACAATAATAGTCACCAAGGAGATCGGGTGTGTAAGTTTGAATTGACACTTGCGCGCTGAAAGGTCTAGAGTTGCTCAAGGAATCGCCGATACCGGAGGGGGACATGCCGCAGACCACGCACAAGCCGCTCTATACACCAGAGCAGCGCGCCCGGCGCGATGCGTCGCATTGGACGCTCGTCCAAGGCATTCTCGCGCCTGTGCAATTCGTGATCTGCATCGTGTCGGCGGCGCTGGTGATCCGCTTTTTGATGACCGGCGAGGGCTATATGGCCGCGACGGTCTCGGTCATTCTCAAGACGCTGGCGCTTTACACGATCATGGTGACCGGCGCGATCTGGGAGAAGGAAGTCTTCGGCCAGTATCTGCTCGCGCCCGCCTTCTTCTGGGAGGATGTCGTGAGCTTCGGCGTGATCGCGCTGCACACGCTTTATCTCGCCGGGCTGCTCTGGGGCTTCATGACGCCCGACCAGCTCATGATCCTCGCGCTGGTGGCTTATGTCGCCTACGTCGTCAACGCCGTGCAATTCATCTGGAAGCTGCGCATGGCGCGCCTTGCGGCGGCGGCGATGGACGCGGAACTGAAAGGGGTCGCTGCATGACCACCACCTGCAAATCCGCCCCGGTCCTCAAAGAGCGCGGCCAGCGCGAAGTCTTCTGCGGGCTGACCGGGATCATCTGGCTGCACCGCAAGATGCAGGACGCCTTCTTTCTGGTCGTGGGCTCGCGCACCTGCGCGCATCTGCTGCAATCGGCGGCGGGCGTGATGATCTTCGCAGAGCCGCGTTTCGGCACAGCGATCCTTGAAGAAAAAGACCTCGCTGGGATGGCCGACGCGAATGAAGAACTCGACCGCGAAGTGGCGCGGCTGCTCGCGCGCCGCCCCGACATCCGCCAGTTGTTCCTCGTCGGCTCCTGCCCGTCCGAGGTGATCAAGCTCGACCTGACCCGCGCCGCTGAGCGGCTGAGCGCCGCGCATGGCCCTGCTGTGCGCGTGCTGAATTTCTCGGGCTCCGGCATCGAGACGACCTTCACGCAAGGCGAAGATGCCTGCCTTGCCTCCATGGTCCCGGCGCTGCCCCAGACGGAGGCCGCTGACCTGCTGCTTGTGGGCGCGCTGCCCGATGTGGTCGAAGATCAGGCGCTGTCGCTGCTCGCGCAGATCGGGCTGAAGGGCGTGCGCTGCCTGCCCGGCAAACGCGCGGAACTCGACCCGGCTGTGGGCCCCAACACCCGTTTCGCCCTGACCCAGCCCTTCCTGGGCGACACGCATGCCGCCCTTGTCCGGCGCGGCGCGCAGCATATCGCCGCCCCCTTCCCCTTCGGTGCCGAGGGCACGACGCTCTGGCTCAAGGCCGTCGCGGCTGCCTTTGGGATCGCGCCCGAAGTCGTGGACCAAGTCACCGCCGCGCCGCGCGCTCGCGCCGAGAAAGCCATCGCAGCGGCGGCAACGACCCTGCGCGGCAAGTCGATCTTCTTCCTGCCCGACAGCCAGCTTGAAATCCCGCTCGCGCGGTTTCTGGTGCGCGAATGCGGAATGACGGCCATCGAGATCGGCACACACTATCTGCATAGCG
>PXDM01000369.1 GCA_003565055.1 Paracoccaceae bacterium | reverse complement strand
TGACCAGACCAAGGTTCTCGAAGGCCGGATGGTGCGTGTCCTGTCTTGGTATGACAACGAATGGGGCTTCTCGAATCGCATGCTGGACACTGCGGCGGCTCTGGCCAGACTCTGCTGATCACAAGACAGATCGTCAGAAGTCTTCAAAGAGGGTTTTGACACGCAGTGCCGTTGCGACTGCTTGGGAGCGCACTCCATCAGATCAAGACCGCCGAGTGACAAGGGTGTCCATTGAAAGCTCCAATCTTGCCAGTTCTGAGTTCCTCATTCATGGCGCTTTGGGCTCGGGGCTCCGTTCCAATGCGTCATACAAGAGCTGCATTCTGACAGGTTTGGGTATGAAGCCCTGAAAACCTGCGGCCTCACATTCTGCGCGCTGTGCGGTCGTGTCATTCGCCGTGACAGCGACGATCTTGGGTGCGTCTGCACCCAGCATGGCGGCGATTTTTTGTGCCGCCTCGACCCCGGTCATGCCAGGCATGTTGATATCCATCAAGACGACTGAAGGTGACGTCGAGTTGACACATTCGATCGCCTGCGCCCCGTTTTCAGCCTGAGCGACCGTATACCCACGATGCTTGAGCATCTTGGTGAGGACAAATCGGTTGGTCGCGTCATCATCGACGACGAGGATCGTGATTTCCGCCATGGACATTCTCCGCTCAGGCTGCGTTCTCATATTGCCCGCTTTGGGTTAACGATGCCTCAAGAACGACTTCAAAAACGAAAGTGGAACCGGAACCGATTGTGCTTTCAACTGTGAGTTTGCCATTCATTTCTCGCGCAAGCCGTTGTGATATCGCCAGCCCCAGACCAACCCCGTTGATTTTTCGGGTCGCAGAGCCATCAACCTGAACAAATCTGTCGAATATTCGGTCGATATCTGCCGGCTTGATGCCTGGCCCGCTATCCGTCACAGCAAGACAAATCTGATATCCCGACAGGGTGGACGTCACGATGAGATCGACGATAATCTTACCGGTCGATGTGAACTTTATTGCATTCCCGATGAGATTGGTGGCGATTTGTCGAATTGCGAGCCGATCCCCGAGCAGCACCTTGTCGACTTTGCCTTCACAGCAAAGTTCGAGCGAGAGGTTCTTCTCGCGCGCCAGCGGCAGCGAGAGCGCCACGACCTCGCGGATCGTGTCTGCGGGACAGAATGGTCCCGCACTGAGTCGCATATTGCCGGATTCGATCTGTCCAAAGGCCAGAAGGTGATCGATCATCTCGACCTGTGTCTCAGCAGAATGCGAGGCAATCGAAACGAGCTCACTTTGCTCGGGCGAAAGTTCATGTAACTGCAACAGCTCCAGCATCCCAACGATCCCGTTCATCGGGGTGCGCAGTTCATGGCTCAAGCTCGCGATGAATTCCGACTTCATCTTGTCAGCGGCTTCCGCAGCAACCAGCGCACGCTCGAAGCGTTGCGCGAGCCGGCCGATGACAATCGCACCGATTCCCAACGCTCCAAGCGCAAGAGTGAGCGACAGCGTGAGCGGCCAGGCCATTTTCTTCAATGCATGCGTTCCCGGGCGCGGCGCAGGCCATGTTATGAAGCCAACAGTGTCGCCGCGCGCTGTCCGGACCGGGAAGCTCTGGACGCGATCTGCATCCGGCACCGACAAGACGATCTGGATATCATCAATGAGAAATAGCTCCCGGAGATGGGCGGCTGTGTCGGCATCTATGCGCACAGCAGAGACAAGCAACGCCGGTATTTTCTCTTCTTCCATGCTGCGATTGTGCGGCTGAATCCAATTCACGGCAAAGGACCATAAGCCGCCGTCGATCGTCAGAAAGCTGCTTGCGGCTGGATCGCCGGGTCGCAGCACCTCGCGCTTGGCCAGATCATGACCGGCCTGACTGAAGGCCGAAAATTCATCCGCGCCGAAAGCGCTGCTCGCGGAATCTGTCCATCCCAAGGCTTCGTCAAATGGCCCCCCGGAGATTGTCAGCAGATGGATAGGGCCATCGCTCTCTGCACCTGTCCCCATATTTTCATCTATCCAGTCGATGTCCTTCTGCATGACCGCCTCGAAGGCTTCGGTCCAATTGGCGTAGTCATATGCCCGGAGTTCATTCTGGGTCACAATCGAATTCAGCCCGCTTTTGATCATCAGGTAAGAGCTTTTCCGGGCCTCTTCGTCAAATTGGCGCGCCATCCAGAACACAGCCAGTAACACCGTCACACTTACGATCAGGGCCGCGCTGATCGCCAGTCGTCGGAGAATTATCGAAAAGCGTTTTAGGACAGGGCGTTTGTTGGGCATGACTGGGACTCAAAACTCCGAGGCCACCAGACCTGCCCGAACAAGTTGAACAAGCGGTAAAGATCAGGCCAGTAATTTCCTTAAAATTCGATGTTTAAAGGGGTTGCATGCAGGGTTCGCATGCGTTGACGCGCTACGCTGATCGGTATCTCCCCTGTCCTGGCGAACGGCGCAAATCGTCTTCTGAGCTAACGACGCAGCTGACCCGGCACCACGATAGTGGACCGTTTGATAAAAAACTGTCACATTGCTGGGCTAAGTGCGTTGACAGGTCGATCAATTTACGGGCAACTTGTCGACAATCGCTGTCAAAATAACCAAGACCAGCATGGAGGAACCAATGAAAATGCAATCATTCGCGGCACTTGTGGCCGCGTCCACAGCCCTGACTCCCGTAGTCGCGCAATCTCAGGTCACCATCGACTGGTGGCACGCCCTCGGCGGAGAACTCGGCGAATTGCTGGAAGATGTGGCCAATGGCTTCAACGAGAGCCAGTCGGATTTCCGCGTCGTGCCGAGCTTTCGCGGGACCTATACCGAAACGATGACTGGGGCGATTGCGGCGTTTCGCGCCAATCAGCAGCCCCATATCGTGCAGGTTTTCGAGGTCGGCACAGGCACGATGATGGCTGCCGAAGGTGCCATCTATCCGATCTATCAGCTGATGGCGGATCATGACGTCGAATTCAACCCGGATGCCTATCTCGACACAGTGGTGAGCTACTACACCGATCCGAATGGCAATATGCTGTCCTTCCCGTTCAATTCCTCGACCCCGATCATGTATTACAACAAGGAGGTCTTCGAGGCAGCCGGGCTCGACCCCGACACACCGCCGAGCACATGGGCGGAGCTGGAAGAGGCCGCGATGACGATCATCGAGTCAGGTGCCGCGCCTTGCGGCTTCACGACGCGCTGGCCGAGCTGGGTGCAGCTGGAAAATTTCCTGGCGCTGCACAACCTGCCCCTGGGCACGCAGATGAACGGCTTTCAGGGTTTCGATGCAGAGCTGGTGCTCAACCAGCATGAGCCGATGGTCCGCCATCTCGACAATCTCGCGCGCTGGCAGGATGCAAATGTCTTTCGCTGGGCAGGCGGTGGCCCCGGCCCTGATGCTGGCCCGCATTTCTACAGTGGCGATTGCGCGATCATGATGGAGAGCTCTGCCGGGCGCGCAGGCGTGCTGCGCAATGCCGATTTCAATGTCGGCTTCGGCATGTTGCCCTATTACGATGATGTCGAGGGCGCACCGCAAAACTCGATCATCGGGGGCGCGACGCTCTGGGTGCTCCGCGGCAAGGCCGAGGAAGAATATGAAGGGGTCGCGCGCTTCTTCGAATATCTCTCGCTGCCCGAGGTTCAGGCCGATTGGCATCAGGTGACGGGCTATCTGCCGATCACCCAGGCCGCGTTCGACATCACACGCGAGCAGGGCTTCTACGAGGAAAACCCCGGCTCGGACATCTCGATCCTGCAGATGACCCTCAACCCCGCGACGGAAAATTCCAGCGGGCTGCGCTTCGGGAATTTCGTGCAAATCCGCGACGTGATCTCCGAGGAAATGGAATCGCTTCTGACCGGCGCCAAGGACGGCCAGCAGGCGGCCGATGCCATTGTCTCGCGCGGCAATGATCTCTTGCGCCAGTTCGAAGCGCAACGCTGAACCCTTGCTTTCTTTCACCGCCCTGATCTTCTGATCGGGGCGGTGTTTTCAACGCGGATCAAGGCCCCGGACATGCAAACCAAACGGATGACCTTTTCCAGCAAGTGGTTGCCCTATGCGCTGCTTGCGCCACAGGTGATCGTGACGGTGATCTTCTTCATCTGGCCCGCCAGCCAGGCCCTCTATCAGTCCTTTCTGCGTCAGGACGTCTTCGGGCTGCGCACGGATTTTGTGTGGTTTGACAATTTCAACCGGCTCTTCGCTGATCCGCTCTATCTGAATTCGCTTAAGGTCACGCTGGTCTTTTCGGTCGGAACGACACTGCTGTCCATGTCGGTCGCGCTGCTCTTCGCGGTCATGGTCAATCGCATGATCCGATCGCGCGACGCCTATACGACCTTTCTGGTCTGGCCCTATGCCGTCGCGCCCGCGATTGCGGGGGTGCTGTGGTGGTTCATCTTCAACCCCTCCATCGGGATCATGCCCTATGTGCTCGACATGGTGGGCTATGATTGGAACCACCGGCGCAGCGGAAATGATGCGATGATCCTGATCATCATTGCCGCCGCCTGGAAGCAGATCAGCTATAACTTCCTGTTCTTCCTCGCCGGGCTGCAATCCATCCCACATTCGCTGATCGAGGCTGCGGCCATCGACGGGGCAAGCCGCTTCAAACGCTTCTGGACCATCGTCTTCCCGCTCCTGTCGCCAATCACCTTTTTTCTGATGGTGGTCAATATCGTCTATGCGATGTTCGACACCTTCGGCGTAGTCCATGCCACGACCGAGGGCGGTCCGGCACAAGCGACGAATATCCTCGTCTACAAGGTCTATCGCGACGGGTTCGTGAATCTCAATCTCGGCTCGTCAGCCGCGCAATCGGTGATCCTGATGGGGATCGTGATCGTGCTGACCGTCATCCAGTTCCGCTATATCGAGCGGCGCGTGAATTACTGAGGGCGCTCCAATGGTCGAAAACAATCGCTGGGGCAATCTGCTCGCGCATCTCATCCTGATCCTGGGCGTCGCGCTGGTGGTCTTTCCGGTCTATGTGGCAATCATCGCCTCGACCCACCCGCCGGGAACCTTCGTGCGCGGTGTCATGCCGCTTTTGCCGGGGCCGAACGCGCTGGAGAATTACCGCACCGTCATCACCGAAGGGCGGTCGAGCGCGGGCGCACCGCCCATTGGCGGGATGCTCTGGAACAGTTTCGTCATGGCGATGGCGATCACCATCGGCAAGCTCTCGATCTCGCTTCTGTCCGCTTTCGCCATCGTCTATTTCCGCTTCCCGTTCCGGCTGTTCTTCTTCTGGATCATCTTCCTGACGCTGATGCTGCCGGTCGAGGTGCGGATCGTGCCGACCTTTCAGGTGGTGGCGGATCTGGGCATGCTCAACAGTTTCGCGGGGCTGTCGATCCCGCTGATCGCCTCGGCCACCGCGACCTTTCTCTTCCGGCAATTCTTCATGACCGTGCCCGAGGAACTGATGGAGGCCGCGCGCGTCGATGGCGCGGGGCCGATGAAATTCTTCAAGGACATCCTGCTGCCGCTGTCGATCACCAATATCGCGGCCCTGTTCGTAATCATGTTCATCTATGGCTGGAACCAGTATCTCTGGCCGCTGCTGATCACGACGGATCCGGCCTATTACACCATCGTCATGGGCATCCAGCGCATGGTGACGGGCGGCGATAGTGAACCGCTCTGGCATCTGGTCATGGCGACAGTGGTGCTGGCCGCCCTGCCCCCGATCCTTGTGATCCTCTTCATGCAGCGGCTTTTTGTCAAAGGCCTGACCGAGACGGAGAAATAACCCATGGCAACGATCACGATGGACAATCTCGGCAAGGTCTATGCGGGCAATGTGCGCGCTGTGACCGGGGTCAATATCGACATTGCCGATGGTGAAATGATCGTGCTTGTCGGCCCTTCAGGCTGTGGAAAATCCACGCTTTTGCGTATGGTTGCCGGGCTGGAGACGATCACCGAGGGTACGCTGAAGATCGGGGATCGGATCGTCAACCAGTTGGAACCCGCTGACCGCGATATCGCGATGGTGTTTCAGAATTACGCGCTCTACCCGCATATGACCGTGTTCAACAATCTCGCCTACGGGCTGAAGAATCGTGGCTTCAGGAAGGCCGAGATCGACCGGCGCGTGCGCGAGGCCGCGCAGATGCTGGAAATCGGCCAGTTCCTCGACCGCAAGCCGCGCCAACTCTCGGGCGGGCAGCGCCAGCGCGTTGCGATGGGCCGCGCGCTGGTGCGCGAACCGGCGGCCTTTCTCTTCGATGAGCCGCTCTCGAATCTGGATGCCAAACTACGCGTGCAGATGCGTGTCGAAATCCGGCAGTTGCAAAAGCGGCTGGGCACGACCTCGCTTTATGTCACGCATGACCAGCTTGAGGCGCTGACCATGGCGGATCGGCTGGTGGTGCTCAATGGCGGGCAGATCGAGCAGATCGGCACCCCGATGGAGCTCTACTCCCGCCCCGCCACGACTTTTGTCGCAGGCTTTATCGGCTCCCCC
>PXDM01000397.1 GCA_003565055.1 Paracoccaceae bacterium | reverse complement strand
GTGGGCGGGGTCACGGGTCTGGTGCTGTCCCAGGCGCCCATCGACCGGGTTTACCATGACACCTATTATGTCGTGGCGCATTTCCACTATGTGATGTCGCTCGGGGCGGTCTTCGCGCTCTTCGCGGGCATCTATTTCTGGATGGGCAAGATGTCGGGTCGCCAATACCCGGAATGGGCGGGCAAGCTGCATTTCTGGATGATGTTCATCGGTGCGAATGTCACCTTCTTCCCGCAGCATTTCCTGGGCCGTCAGGGCATGCCCCGGCGCTATATCGACTACCCGGAAGCCTATGCGCTCTGGAACTATATCAGCTCCATCGGTGCCTTCATCAGCTTCGCGTCTTTCCTCTTCTTCATCGGGATCGTGTTCTACACCCTGCGCTACGGGGCTCGCGTGACCGAAAAGAACTACTGGAACGAGCACGCCGATACGCTGGAATGGACCCTGCCCTCGCCGCCGCCCGAACACACGTTCGAGCAGCTTCCCAAGCGCGAGGACTGGGACAAGCAAACCGCTCACTGACCACAGACTGGCATAGACCATGCCCGCATATTGGACAGTCACACCACAGGCCCCGGGCAATACGCCCGGGGCCTTTGTCTTGGCCCGGCAGGACGGGGCCGAATATCGCCTCTCACTGACGCCGAACCTGTCGATGGGGCCGGTCGGCTTCTCGCGCGTCATCCTGATCAGCGCGGGATTTCTCGCGCTGCCGCTGCTCGGGGTGCTGGGCACGCCGGTTCTCTGGGGGCTGTTGCCCTTTGCGGGGCTCGCGCTCTGGGCGCTGTGGTATGCGCTGCAGCGCAACAGTCGCGAACGGCTGGCCTTGCGCGAAGAGATGCGCCTGACGCGCGACCGGATCGAGATCACCCGCACCAACCCGCGCGCCCCTGCCCAGCAATGGCAGGCCAACCCCTATTGGGTGCGCCTGTCGCTGCAGGAAAAAGGCGCATTGGTCGAGAATTATCTGACACTCGAAGGCGGTGGCCGCACGGTCGAGCTTGGCAGTTTCCTCAGCCCCGAAGAACGTGCCACGCTTTATGACGATCTGTCGCGCGCGCTACGCCATCTGCGCTGAGGCGCGGCGGAAACTCTCCGCCACAGCGGCGGCGCGCTGCCGGTCGCGGGCGCTCTCCGGCCCCTGCCCTGTGGGATGAAAGCGGAACCGAAACGCCTGCAAGAGCTTGTCGGGCGACGCAGGCGGGAAGCCGATCTCAGCACAGCTTTGCGCGAGCGGGCGGTCCGCGCCCAAGCCCTCGGGCCAGAGCGCCAATCCCTGCCGCGCGAGCCGCTGCCAGTCGAAACGCGGGCCGGGGTCTTCCTTACGCTCGGGGGCCATGTCCGAATGCCCGATCACCTGCGCGGGGCCAATCGCATAGCGCGCCATCAGATCGCGCAAGAGCCTCTCCAGAAGCTGCATCTGCGGCTCTGGGAAAGGCTGCGCCCCCGAATTGACCAGCTCGATCCCGATGGAGCGCGAGTTGATATCCGCGCGCCCGTCCCAGGCCCCCGCCCCGGCATGCCAGGCGCGGCTTTCCTCCGCCACAAGCTGCCAGAACTGCCCCTCAAGCCCAATGACATAATGCGCCGACACTTCTGACGCCGGATCGCAGAGCCGCGCCAGAGCATCCTGCGCGCCGCGCATCCCTGTGTAATGCAAGACGATCAGCGAGGGCGTGAGCCCGTCACGACGCGGGCCGAAATTCGGGCTGGGATGCCAGATCGGCTGCAAGGCCGCGCGTCACTGACGCGCGCGCGCAGTCCGCGCAGCCTGACGGAACGGGGCCGGGTCCCACCAGCAGGCGAAGCCATCACCGTCAGGGTCCATGTGGTTCGGGTCACGCTCTGGCCCACCGGCTGCGAGGAAGGCTTCCTGCGCCAGATCCTGGCTGGGGAATTGCGCGCAAGCCGCTTCCCAGCGCCGCCAGCGCATCGGATGGGTGCGCTCATATCGCTCCTGCCCGACCGTATGCTGCGTCGAGAGCGCGTAGACGAAGAGATTGGGCGCATCGCCGCCCTGCGCGAGTTCTGCCTCAGTGACCCGCACTTGCGGCACGACATCGCGCTGCACCAACTGATTCTGCTGCGGCGTGCCGAACGGTTGCGGGGTGAATTGTTGCTCGCTGACACCCGCCTGTTGCGGGGCCGGAGCCGCACTTGGAGGCTGTGGTTGTGGCTGCGCCACCTGTGCAGGTGCGCTCGTGGCGGTCACAGGCTGCGCGGGGGATGTGCTCTGTGTGCGTGCGCGCACGGCTGCGACAGCTTCCTGCCCGATGCTCGCAGGCGGCGCGGCGGCCCCGCCATATTGCGGCGCACCTGTGGGCGTCGGAACCCGCGCGGCTTGCGCCGCTTCCTCGCGCCGGATCCGCGCAAGCTCGTCCTGCGCGCGCAGATATTGCGAGTAATCGCTGAAACCCACGCCACGCATCTGCGTGTCGATCACGTTGGAATAAGGGGCGGAACTATCGCAGGCAACAAGCGCCAAAAAGGCTGCTCCTGTCGCGGTCAGGGCATTCAAAAAGCGCATGGTCTACTCTCGGCCTCATTTATTTTTGCCGACATTACCACCATTTTTCGGGTTTGGAAACAAAGCCCGCTGCGCTTTCAAGGACCTGTGCCGTATTGAGCAACGCGCCCTCTTCCCAGGGCCGCCCGATCAGTTGCAGCCCCAGCGGCAACCCCTTCGCATCCAGCCCCGCAGGCACCGCCACCCCCGGCAACCCGGCGAGATTCACGGTCACCGTGAATACGTCATTAAGATACATCTGCACGGGATCCGCCGTCGCCATCTCGCCCAGCGCGAAGGCGCTTGAGGGGGTCGCGGGCGTCAGGATCGCGTCAATCCCGGCGGCGAAAGCCTCGTCGAAATCGCGCTTGATCAGGCTGCGGACTTTGCGCGCGCGGTTGTAATAGGCGTCGTAAAAGCCTGCCGAGAGCACATAGGTGCCAACCATCACACGGCGCTGGACTTCATGGCCGAAGCCCTCCGCGCGGGTCTTTTCGTACATCTGCGTGATGCCATCGCCCTGCGCCAGCGCCGCACGATGCCCAAAGCGCACGCCGTCATAGCGCGCGAGGTTCGAGGACGCCTCGGCAGGTGCGATCACGTAATAGGCCGGCAGCGCGTATTTCGTATGCGGCAGCGAAATATCGACGATCTCGGCGCCCGCATCGCGCAGCATCTCCGCCCCGCGCGTCCAGAGCGCCTCGATCTCGGCGGGCATGCCGTCCATGCGGTATTCGCGCGGCAGGCCGATGCGCTGGCCGCGAATATCGCCGGTGAGCATCGCCTCGAAATCCGGCACGGGCAGATCGGCGCTGGTCGAATCCTTCGGATCGTGACCGCACATGGCCTCCAGCATGATCGCCGCATCACGGACAGTCTTGGTCATCGGCCCGGCCTGATCGAGCGAAGACGCAAAAGCCACGATCCCCCAGCGCGAGCAGCGCCCATAGGTGGGCTTGATCCCCACAGTGCCGGTGAAGGCCGCAGGCTGGCGGATTGACCCACCTGTGTCCGTGCCCGTCGCCGCAAGGCAGAGGTCCGCCGCAATCGCTGCAGCAGAGCCGCCCGAGGAGCCGCCCGGCGTCAGCGCGCGCCCCTCGGTTTTCCACGGATTGACCGCAGGCCCGTAGACCGAGGTTTCATTGGACGAGCCCATGGCGAATTCATCCATGTTCAGCTTGCCCAGCATCACCGCCCCCGCATCGCGCAACTGCGCGCTGACGGTCGATTCGTATTCGGGCTTGAAGCCGTCGAGGATGCGCGAGGCCGCTTGCGACGCCACCCCTTCGGTGCAGAACAGATCCTTGATGCCCACAGGGATGCCGCACATTGCAGGCGCATCCCCGGCCTTGATCCGCGCATCCGCAGCGCGGGCGCGCTCCAGTGCCAGATCCGGCGTGTGATGCACGAAGGCATTGAGTGCGCCCGCGCCGTCAATCGTGTTCAGACAGGCTTCGGTCAGCGCGACCGAGGTCACATCGCCCGCGCGCAAACGGTCGCGCGCCTCGGCCACGGTCAGTTTGTTCAGATCGCTCATTCCACCACCTTCGGCACTGCAAAGAACCCCTCGCGCGCATCGGGCGCATTGGACAGGATCTTCGCCTGCATGTCGCCATCCGTGACCGCATCCTTGCGCCGTTTGAGCCGCATCGGCGTGACCGAGGTCATCGGCTCGACGCCCTCGACATCGACCTCATTGAGCGCTTCCATGAAAGTCAGCATCTGGCTGAGTTCCTGCGCAAGCGCGGGCAGGTTGTCGTCGGGGACAGCGATGCGGGCCAGATGGGCCACTTTGCGGGCAGTCTCTAGGTCGATCTCGGACATGGGGGCTCCGGTCTGACAAGGGTTTGATGCGCGTTTAGCGGGATGACCGGCGAGGTGCAAGCGCAGCAAGCTGGCGCAACTGTGAGCGCCCGCGCAGGCCGCGGCCATGGACAAGCGCAGCGGCATCGGCGCAATGTCAAAAGCGGGCATCGCGAAGGAGTGGTCATGCTGCGTGCAATTCTGGCAATGAGTGTCGCCTTGGGCAGTGCCGCTGCCCATGCCTGCCCGACCCCGCCGCAGATCGAGCTGGAAATCCATCTCGCCTCCGTGAATGCCGAGCGCCGCAAGGCCGGTCGCCGCGCACTCTCGCTCGCGCCCGAATTGAGCAGGGTCGCGCAAGCCCATGCCTGCGACATGGCGCGGCGGGGCTATTTCAGCCATACGAGCCCGGACGGACGCGGCATGATGGACCGCGCGCGTCGTGCCGGGGTTACGGGTTATTGCGCGATGGGCGAGAATATCGCCAAGGGCCAGCCGGATGTGCCCAGCGCCATGGCAAGCTGGATGCGCTCGCCCGGCCATCGGCGCAATATTCTGGATGCGGGCTACACGGCTGCAGGTTTCGGGCGTGGGCCCGGCGCGCATTGGGTGCAGGTTTTCGCGGCAGAATGCTGAGCACATCACGCGCTGAGGCTGCTGGTCCGATGCAAGCGGTTGTCGCCTCTCGCCCGCTGGTCTACATCTGACGCGAAAGCCCCGCCAGCACGCAGGAGCACGACATGCGCGACACCGCCCCGCAGCCCATCCATCTTGCAGATTATCAGCCGCCGCCTTTCCTCACCGACTCTGTGGACCTGACCTTTCGGCTTGCCCCCACCCGCACCCGCGTCGTCGCAAAAATTCGTTTCCGGCCCAATCCGGCGGCGACGCCCGGCCATGACCTGCGCCTCGATGGTGAGGGGCTGAACCTCATCTCGGCCAGCCTCAACGGCGCCCCGATCACGGCAAGCCCCGATGACACTGGCCTGACCATCCCCGCCACGGACCTGCCCGAAGGGTCATTCGACTGGCAGTCCGAGGTCGAAATCGCGCCAGAGGGCAACACCGCGCTCGAAGGGCTCTATATGTCGCGCGGGATGTATTGCACCCAATGCGAGGCCGAGGGCTTTCGCAAGATCACCTTCTACCCCGACCGCCCCGATGTCATGGCGCCGTTCCGTATCCGCATCGAGGCGGATCTGCCGGTGCTTCTGTCCAATGGCAATCTGGTCGCGCAAGGGCCGGGCTGGGCGGAATGGCACGACCCGCATCCCAAGCCCAGCTACCTCTTCGCGCTGGTCGCGGGCGATCTGCGTGCCACCAGCGCCGCGTTTCGCACGATGGAAGGGCGCGATGTCGCGCTCAACATCTGGGTGCGGCCCGGCGATGAGGGCAAGACGGGCTATGCGATGGAAGCGCTCAAACGCTCGATGATCTGGGATGAGCAGGTCTATGGGCGGGCCTATGACTTGGACATTTTCAACATCGTTGCCGTCGATGACTTCAATATGGGCGCGATGGAGAACAAGGGCTTGAACATTTTCAACTCTGCCTATGTTCTTTCCTCGCCCGAAACCGCGACGGATGGCAATTATGCCAGCATCGAGCGGATCATCGCGCATGAGTATTTTCACAACTGGACCGGCAACCGCATCACCTGCCGCGACTGGTTTCAGCTTTCGCTGAAAGAGGGGCTGACGGTCTTTCGCGACCAGCAATTCATGGGCGACATGCGTAGCCATGCGGTCAAGCGCATCGAAGATGTGCTGACCCTGCGCGCGCGTCAGTTCCGCGAGGATGCAGGGCCGCTCGCCCATCCGGTGCGGCCCGAAAGCTATGTCGAGATCAACAATTTCTACACGGCCACAGTCTACGAGAAGGGCGCAGAGCTGATCCGCATGCTCAAGCTTCTGGTCGGCGAAGACAGCTACAAGGCCGCGCTGGATCTGTATTTCACCCGCCATGACGGGCAAGCCTGCACGATCGAGGACTGGATCGCCGTTTTCGAGGACGCCGCTGGCCGGGATCTGTCGCAATTCAAGCGCTGGTATGGCCAGGCCGGCACGCCGCGCATTGATGTGCGCGAAGACTGGCAGGACGGGCGCTACACGCTGACCCTGCGCCAGCAGACACCGCCCACGCCCGGCCAACCGCTCAAAGAGCCGCTGGTGATCCCGGTCGCCATGGGTCTGAT
>PXDM01000041.1 GCA_003565055.1 Paracoccaceae bacterium | reverse complement strand
GGAATGTCGAGATTTTGCCGCCTGTTCCGCGGGACCAACTCATCGCGCAATATCACTCGGCCGATATCCTGTTATTGCACCTCAATGAGCTTGACGCATTTCGAAAGGTCCTGCCCTCCAAAATCTTTGAATATGGCGCAACAGGGCGGCCCATGCTGGCGGGGGTTTCAGGCCATGCTGCCGAGTTTCTGGCCCAGCATCTGCCCGATGTCGAGGTCTTCAAACCCCTTGATGCTCAGGCCATGATCGCGGCGACAAATCGACTGATCGCCGACCGACCCAAGCCTGACAGAACCCGCTTTCGCGAAGACTTCGCGCGGCGCAACATCATGAAGCGGATGGCCGCCGACCTGATGGAGCTGAACCGATCCTGATGGTTCGTGACCTTCGGCCTGTTTGTTCAGGAAGCCCGCCTCTTCTCATCACCGATCACTGACCAGTGGTCAGGGCGCAACAGCGCCAAAGAAAAGGCCCACGCGAAGACGCGCGGGCCGAATTCATCCGTAGAGGCTGCGATTACTCTTCAGCCGCAGCTTCTGCATCAAGGCGCGCGAGATCCGCAAACCCCTTGGCGTTGACGTCGCGATCCACGAATTCAATGATCGCCATCGGGGCCATGTCGCCATAGCGGAAGCCAGCTTTCAGGACACGGATATAGCCACCCTGACGGTCCTTGTAACGCGGGCCAAGCACTTCGAAGAGCTTGGCGACATCCTTGTCTTCCTTAAGCTGTGCCGCAGCCTGACGGCGCGCATGCAGATCGCCGCGCTTGGCCAGCGTGATCAGCTTCTCCACAATGGGGCGCAATTCCTTGGCTTTGGGCAGCGTGGTCTTGATCTGCTCATGTTCGATGAGCGAGCCCGCCATATTGGCGAAGAGCGCCTTGCGGTGCTCATGTGTACGGTTGAGGCGGCGGTATCCGCGAGCGTGACGCATGTGAAATCTCCTATTAACGTCGTTTTACTTTGTCTGGCCGAGGCTGCGTGACCTCGGCTCTCCTTGGGGCGTCTCCGCCCGGTCGTTGCTCTGATGGTGCGTGCGCTGCACGCACCTTGGCTCAGAACTGGTCTTCGAACCGCTTGGCGAGATCGTCGATATTCTCAGGCGGCCATTCCTCGACATCCATGCCGAGATGCAGCCCCATGCCCGAGAGCACTTCCTTGATCTCATTGAGCGATTTGCGCCCGAAATTCGGCGTGCGCAGCATCTCTGCCTCGGTCTTCTGGATCAGATCGCCGATATAGACGATGTTGTCGTTCTTGAGGCAATTTGCCGAACGCACCGACAGTTCCAGCTCATCCACTTTCTTCAGCAGAAGCGGATTGAATTCCAGACCGTCATCATCATCCTTCGCACTCGCCGATTCCGGCTCGTCGAAATTCACGAAAATCTGCAGCTGATCTTGCAGGATACGCGCCGCATAAGCGACGGCGTCTTCAGCACTCACCGAGCCGTCCGTCTCGATTTTCATGGTCAGCTTGTCGTAATCGAGCACTTGCCCTTCACGCGTTGGCTGGACCTCATAGCTGGCCTTGCGCACCGGCGAGAAAATCGCATCGATCGGGATCAGACCGATCGGCGCATCCTCAGGCCGGTTCTTGTCGGCCGAGACATAGCCCTTGCCGGTATTCACGGTCAGCTCCATGTAGACCGAAGCGCCGTCATCAAGGTGACAGATCACGTGATCCTTGTTGAGCACCTCAATGCCGGAACTCGTCTGGATGTCACTTGCGCGCACGACACCGGGACCCTTGGCCGAAATCGACACGCGCTTGGGGCCTTCGACATCCATCCGCAGCGCGATGGTCTTGAGGTTCAGGACGATGTCGGTCACATCCTCGCGCACGCCGGGCACGGAGGAAAACTCATGCAGCACATTGTCGATCTGTACCGAAGTGATCGCCGCACCTTGCAGAGAAGACATCAGCACGCGGCGCAGCGCGTTGCCCAGCGTCAGCCCGAAGCCGCGCTCCAGCGGTTCTGCAGTCACGACTGCCTGACGGATCGGGTCCGCGCCGGGCTTCACCTCCAGCTGCGAGGGTTTGATCAATTCTTGCCAATTCTTGTGGATCATGCGTGTCGCCTCCATTCTTGTCGCCGCGCCATGTCCAGTCCGCAGCGACGCCCGAGGGTCAAAAAGACGAGACGAGGCCGCGTCGGAAACGCGGCCAGGTCCCAATATTCAGCGATCAAACCCGCCGACGTTTTGGAGGGCGGCACCCATTATGGGCCATTGGGGTCACATCACGGATCGAAGTGATGTTGAAACCAACGGCTGCCAGCGCGCGCAATGCGGATTCGCGACCCGAACCCGGCCCCTGCACTTCCACTTCCAGCGTCTTCACACCGTGTTCCTGCGCTTTCTTGCCTGCATCCTCTGCAGCGAGCTGCGCCGCATAAGGCGTCGATTTGCGCGAGCCCTTGAACCCCATCGTACCGGCGGAAGACCAGGAAATGGCATTGCCCTGCACGTCAGAGATCAGGATCTTTGTGTTGTTGAAGCTGGAATTCACATGCGCGACCCCAGCTGCGATATTCTTGCGGACCTTCCGCTTGACGCGGGTCTTTTCACGAGCCATCTGCCTGCCCTCCCCTTACTTCTTCTTGCCAGCGATTGCTTTCGCCGGGCCTTTGCGCGTGCGCGCGTTGGTATGGGTGCGCTGGCCGCGCACGGGCAGGTTGCGACGATGACGCAGGCCACGATAGGAGCCGAGATCCATCATGCCCTTGATGTTCATCTGAACTTCACGACGCAGGTCACCTTCGACAGTGAAGTTTGCGTCGATATGCTCGCGCATCGCGAGCACTTCGGCGTCAGACAATTCATTGACGCGACGGGTCAGGTCGATCCCGACAGCCGCGCAGATTTCTTCGGCGGATTTCGGGCCGATCCCGTGGATATAGGTCAGTGCGATAGGGACGCGCTTCCCCGTCGGAATGTTTACGCCAGCAATTCGAGCCACGCGGGTGTATCCTTTTCGTTGCGGTTCCGTAATCCCAGAACCTTTTTTCACAACACGAGGGACCGTTGCGTGCCCTGCGTGCCTTTCAAATGAAACACGCCCCGATATCGAGGCGTGATTCGACGATAGAGCGTTCCGCGTAGTGCCTTTTCGAGGCCGCGTCAAGGTCGCGGCGAAGCCCCTGTTGTCACCCCCTCAAAACCTTCCATTCACAAAGGATTCGGGACTGGCACAGAGGAGCGCTGAGGCGCGGCTCACCGACGTGACGGGGCTTTCGGCTTTCCTGTCGCGCCCCGCTTGCGCCCCTTGCCACGCAGCTGGGATTTCTCCAGCAGACCTTCATACTGGTGGGCCACCAGATGCGATTGCACCCTGTTCATCGTGTCCATCGTGACGGAGACCACGATCAGGACCGAGGTCCCCCCGAAATAAAACGGGATGGCAAGCTGTCCGCGAAGAATCTCGGGCATTAGACAGACGGCGGCGAGATAGATCGCCCCAACGGTCACGATACGCGTCACCACATAGTCGAGATATTCTTCCGTGCGCTTCCCAGGGCGAATGCCCGGAATGAAGCCGTTCTGGTTCTTCAGATTCTCGGCGACATCCTCGGTCTTGAAGCTCACATTCTGCGTGTAGAAGAAGGTGAAGAAGATGATCATCGCAGTGAAGAAAATCAGATAAGCAGGCTGGCCGGGGCCGAAATACGCCAGCATGGTCGCCATCAACTCGCTCTGGGAATTGCCCGAAAAGGTCGCGATGGTTGTCGGCAGCAGCAGAAGCGAGGACGCGAAGATCGCCGGGATCACATTGGCCGGGTTGACCTTGATCGGCAGATGCGACGCCCCGCCATCAAAGACTTTCATGCCCACCTGACGACGCGGATACTGGATCGTGATCTTGCGCAGCGCGCGCTCCATGAAGACCACGAAGGCGATCAGCACCACCATCATCACGATGACCCCGATGATCACCGCAGGCGAGATATCGCCCGAACGACCTTGCGACAGGAATGTCGCGAGAGCGGCCGGAATCTCGGCAATGATACCCACGAAGATGATCAGAGAAATCCCGTTGCCGATGCCGCGCTCGGTGATCTGCTCGCCCAGCCACATCAGGAACATGGTGCCGCCAACAAGGGTGATCACCACTGCGGCCCGGAAGAACCAGCCCGGATCGGTCGCCAGATCCCCGGCTTCCAACGAAACCGCAAGCCCGTAGGATTGCCCTGTGGCCAAGAGAACCGTCAGATAGCGGGTATATTGGTTGAGCTTGCGACGCCCCAACTCGCCCTCTTTCTTGAGCGCCTTCCAGGGCTCGTAGAGCGCACCAATCAACTGCACGATGATGGCCGCAGAAATATAGGGCATGATCCCGAGCGCGAAGATCCCCATCCGGCTGATCGCGCCACCCGTGAACATGTTGAGCATGCCGCCGATGCCGGAGGCCGCTTCGTCCATGAAATCACGTAGCGCATTGCCGTCGATCCCCGGCACCGGGATATAGGTGCCGATCCGGTATACGATCAAAAGCCCCAATGCGAAGAAGATACGGCGGCGCAGATCCGTGGCCTTTGCCAGCGCCCCCCAACTTGTATTCGCCGCGAGTTGATCAGTCGCAGATGCCATGCGCGTCTCTCTTTATCATGCAAGCGCCGCCTGACCGGGGTCCGGTCGGCGGCGCGAAAACCCTTGTTTGAGGATGTAAGCGGCGAAAGCGCCACTCACAACCATTATTCGGCTGCCGCCGCGTCCTTTTTCGCCACAGGTGCGATGATTTCCACCGAACCGCCAGCTTTTTCCACGGCCTCAACAGCCGCTTTTGACGCGCCCGAGACCTGCAGCACCAGCTTCGATGTAATCTCACCCTTGGCGAGAACGCGCACACCGTCAAGCTTGCGGCGCACGAGACCCGAGGCAACCAGCGCATCTTCGGTCACAGCATTCGCTGCGTCAAGCTTGCCCTCAGCAATGAATTTCTCGATCAGACCGAGATTAACCACCGCGAAGCTCTTGCGGTTGGGCTTGTTGAAGCCCCGCTTTGGCAGGCGCATGTAAAGCGGCATCTGGCCGCCTTCATAGGAGTTGATTGCAACGCCCGAGCGCGATTTCTGACCCTTGATACCACGGCCAGCCATCTTGCCCTTGCCCGAGCCCGGACCACGCGCCTTGCGCTTCTGGGTCTTGGTTGCACCGGGATTGTCACGAAGTTCGTTCAGTTTCATGTCGCTTCTCCTCTTGCCGGAAAGCCCTGCCAGCGACGGATCAGGGCCACGCGGCGCATGTTATGCCAGTCATTGGCGTTTGGCTGTAAGGTGCGTGCTCAGCACGCACCTGACCTGACGGCTCAGCCGCGTTCTTCGACGATCTGCACCAAGTGGGGGATCGAATTCACCATGCCGCGCACGGAAGGGGTATCTTCCAGCTCGCGGGTCCGGTGCATCTTGTTCAGGCCCAGACCTTTCAGCGTTGCGCGCTGGATGGCCGGGCGGCGGATCGGCGAGCCGATCTGCTTGACGACGATGGTTTTTGCCATTGCACTCGCTCCTTACGCGTCAGCCGTCTCGGCATCGGGCTTGCGGAGGATATCCGCCACCTTCTTGCCGCGACGCTGGGCCACCTGACGGGGGCTCGCCGAGTTGCGCAACCCGTCAAAGGTCGCACGGATCATGTTGTAGGGGTTCTGGCTGCCGAGCGACTTGGCCACGACATCCTGCAGGCCCAGCATCTCGAAGACAGCGCGCATCGGACCACCGGCGATGATCCCGGTCCCCGGCACGGCCTGACGCATGACAACCTTGCCAGCGCCGTGACGGCCTTCCATGTCGTGATGCAGCGTGCGACCATCGCGCAGCGGCACGCGGATCATCTGACGCTTCGCCTGTTCGGTCGCCTTGCGGATCGCCTCGGGCACTTCTTTCGCCTTGCCCTTGCCGAAGCCGACACGACCACGCTGGTCACCGACCACCACGAGAGCAGCAAAGCCGAAGCGTTTGCCGCCTTTCACGGTTTTCGACACGCGGTTGATCGCAACGAGACGATCGGCGAATTCCGGGGTTTCCTCGGCGCGATCGCGACGGTCCCGGCGGTTTTCTCTCTCTGCCATAATCGTCTCCTCAGAACTTCAGGCCACCTTCACGGGCAGCATCGGCGAGAGCCTTGACCTTCCCGTGAAAGATGAAACCGCCGCGGTCGAAATAGCACTCTTCGATGCCAGCGGCTTTCGCGCGCTCGGCAATCGCAGTGCCGACTTTGGCAGCGGCGTCCTTGTTGTTGGTGCCTGCCAGCCCGAAATCCTTTTCGAGCGTCGAGGCTGAAGCCAGTGTCACACCATTCGCATCGTCGATCAGCTGAACGCTGATGTTCTTGTTCGACCGGTGCACAGACAGGCGCGGACGCCCGTTGGCCGTTTTCTTGATCTTGTTCCGTACGCGCAAGCGGCGTTTCTGGAACAGCTTATGCTTTGTGTTCGCCATCTGTCGCGCCCTTACTTCTTCTTGCCTTCCTTACGGAAGATATACTCATCCTTGTAGCGGATACCTTTG
>PXDM01000306.1 GCA_003565055.1 Paracoccaceae bacterium | reverse complement strand
TCCTGATCTGGCAGGATCCGGTCCCTTCTGGCAAGACCGATTACGACGTTGCTGCCGTCAAGGCCAAGATCTCCGCCAGCGATCTGAGCGTGTCGGAGATGGTTGCGACCGCCTGGGACAGTGCGCGCACCTTCCGGGGCTCGGATTTCCGGGGCGGGGCGAATGGTGCCCGTATCCGGCTTGCGCCGCAGAAGGATTGGGAAGGCAATGAGCCTGCACGTCTGCAAAAGGTGCTCTCGGTGCTTGAGCCCATCGCGCAAGAAGCGGGCGCGTCCATCGCGGATGTGATCGTTCTGGCGGGCAATGTCGGGATTGAGCAGGCAGCGAAAGCTGCGGGTTACGCGATCGAAGTGCCTTTCGCGCCGGGTCGTGGCGATGCCACGGATGAGATGACAGATGCCGACAGCTTCAAATGGCTGGAGCCGGTCGCGGACGGGTTCCGCAACTGGATGAAGAAGGACTATGTCGTCTCGGCTGAGGAAATGATGCTCGACCGCGCGCAGCTTCTGGGGCTGACGGCACCGGAAATGACGGTCCTGCTGGGCGGGCTGCGTGTGCTCGACACCAATCACGGTGGCTCCAAGCACGGTGTCTTCACGGATCGCCCCGGCGCGCTGACTACGGATTTCTTCGTCAATCTGACGGATATGGCGTGGAAATGGGTGCCCAAGAGCTTCAACCATTACGAGCTGCAGGACCGCAAGACCGGGGCCACCAAATGGACCGCGACACGGGCAGATCTGGTCTTTGGGTCGAACTCGATCCTGCGCGCCTATGCCGAGATCTATTCGCAGGACGATGCGGGCGAGAAATTCGTTCAGGACTTCGTCGATGCCTGGGTCAAGGTGATGAACGCGGATCGCTACGATCTGGCGAAGGCCTGATCCGAGTTTGCATGGGGCCCTGCGACCGTCTGGGCGCAGGGCCTCGACGCTTCGGAATTCGAACGTCGCGTCTCGCCCGATCCTTGTGTCGGGCGAGCGCGTGTCAATAAGATGCGATCAGAGCGCGGGTTGCTCCAATGGCGATCATTTCAGAGCGCTTCTTGCCGCGCCTGCGATGAAGCCAGACGCCGGGACGCGCGAGCAACTCCAGCCACCAGAGCTTGCGGCTGCGTCGGCATGTAGCCTGCCAGACCGCTTCCGTTCCAACGTCGCGATACCCTTCGATGACCTGTCGCGCGATATCCCGGTTGGCGCTGGTGCTCATCATCACGGAATAGATCAGAATGATCAGATCGCGCGCCATGTCGTGATCACGCGCATTGAGCTTGGCGCCGGCTTCGAGGTCCAGAAAGGTAATTCTGGTTCCGTCATGGCAGATATCACGCAAGACGGGGCGGCCATGCGCAAGACCGCGCGCATGCAGATCAGCCAGCGTGCTGCCGATCTGACGCAGGAGCGCATCGGACACCTCGCCTTTGCGGACGGCTTTTTCAACGGGGGTTCCGTGATCCGCGAGGATCAGATGCCTCTCATTCGCCGCGACCACGCGCGCGACAGGGGCTCCGCGCTCCGCGAAAGCGCGCAACAGCCCGACCTCGCGCGCAAGCGCTTTCGCGGGATCGCCCTTGGTCACATGCAGCCGAAGCCGCTGATGGGTTTCTACCATTTTGACAAAATAGCTCTGGTCTGCGATCTCTAGCCGAGTCACGCGTCCGGGTGGCAACGCCGCAGCTTGCTGCAAAAGGTCGTTTTCGTTCATCTGAGACTTCCCGCGCGGAGGCGTATTCTAAATCGGCTGCCGTCACCCCGGAGGGGATGTATCGGGGCTCATGTAACCCAGCTATCAGGCGTCATCAATATGACTGTTTCCGGATTGGATTTCTTGCTGATCTGCCTTGCTGGCGGGGTGGGGAGCATGTTTCGGGCGTCGCTTGCGGCGGGCCTCTCGCGCAAGCTTGAAGCAGAGACAGCGATTCTGCTGATCAATGCATTGGGGAGTGCTCTGGCCGGGGCCGCATTGGGGGTGGTTTTCGGCAGCGTCGCAGAGATGCGCGCTGAGGTTTTGCCGCTCGGCTTCGCGCTCTTCGCCATCGGGCTGCTGGGCGGCGTCACGACTGTTTCGACCTTCGCGCTGCAGATTTTGCAGCTCTGGCACGGGGGGAAGCAGGGCAAAGCTGTGCGGCTCAGCATCGGCGCAGTGGTGATGTGTCCTGCCTTCGCGGGGCTGGGATTGATTATGGCGCTGATCTTTGTGGGGATGGGGTAATGCGGGCGGGGCTGGTGACTTTGCTTGCAGTCGGGCTCGGGGGGGCGCTGGGGACGGGGGCGCGCGTCGCGATCAGCCTCGCAGCACTCGCCCATGATCCCGAGCGCGCCTTTCTTGCGACGCTGCTGGCCAATGTGCTGGGGGCCGCGCTGATCGGCTATCTGTCGACGCGGGCGCTCTCGGCGCGGGCCAAAGGGTTCTGGATGACAGGGTTCTGCGGTGGATTCACCACGTTTTCGCTGTTTTCGCTGGAGTTGGTGATGCTCCTGGAACGGTCAGCGGCGACGGCGCTGGGCTATGCGGGTCTGTCGCTGGTGTTGTGGTTGCTGGCAGTTTGGGGCGGTTGGCGAATTGGGAAAGGGCGCTCAATAACCTGAGTTTCGTCGCATAACTGCCTTAGTTCCGCAGCACGTTCATGTCAGAACGTCATCCGGAACAACAATGCCCCAGAGTTTTGAGCTTGAATATCGGAACGCCTTCTTCTGGTCGGGCGTCGCAATGGTGTTGCTTACCTTGCTATCGCTGCTAATGCTGTCGGGTGGCCCACCCGACCAGCCATCAAAATTCGCATGGTCGGTTGTTATTCTTTTGTTTTTCGGCGTCTACGCTGTAGTCGCAGGCCGGTTTTTGAAGCGCATCGAGATCACGTCCGAATATGTCGCGTTCGAACCTATCGGCGTTAAAATTGCGATTTCTGACATTGTTGAAATCACTGAAGTCATCCGGCCCTATCACTATGTCAGTGCGATTGAATTTAAAACCCGGCTGAACAAGCGCATCTGGTTGCCAATGCTCTTCTTGAATACCAAGGGAAACGCTCTGCTGCATCTTCGACATGCTGACGGTGACGCAGTCTTGGCGGCACTGGAAAATGCGCTGAAAAACCGGCCAGTGCAGCCCTGAACGATCAGATATTCTCGACCTGCGGCATGCCCATGACATGATAACCGCCATCGACATGGATAATCTCGCCTGTCGTATGCGCGCCGTAATCCGAGGCGAGATAAACCGCGGTGCCGCCCACGCTCTCAAGCGTTGCGTTGCTGCGCAGCGGCGCGTTGGCTTCGGCATGGCGGAAGGTCTTGCGCGCGCCGCCGATGGCTGCGCCAGCAAGGGTTTTCATCGGGCCGGGGCTGATCGCATTGACGCGAATCCCGTCCGGGCCGAGGTCAGAGGCGAGGTAGCGCACCGAGGATTCGAGCGCCGCTTTGGCCACGCCCATGACGTTGTAGAAGGGCGTGACCGTGTTCGACCCCTGAAAGGTCAGTGTCAGCAGCGTGCCGCCCTGCGGCATCAGTTCCGAGGCGCGGCGGCCCAGGTCGATGAAGCTGTAGCAGCTGATTTCCAGCGAACGGGCGAAATTGGCGCGGCTGGTGTCGCGGAAGCGGCCCGTCAGTTCGCCCTTGTCCGAGAAAGCGATGGCATGGACGAGGAAATCCATGCGTCCCCAGCGCGACTTCAAAGCGTCAAATGCGGCGTCAAGCGACGCTTCATCGGTCACATCGACATCGAGAAGCAGGTCAGACCCGACGGACGCCGCCAGCGGCTCCACGCGTTTGCCGAATGCGTCGCCCTGGTAGCTGAAGGCCAGCTCCGCACCCTGATCCGCCATTGCTTTCGCGATGCCCCAGGCGATGGAGCGCTCATTGGCGACCCCCATGATCAGCCCGCGCTTGCCTGTCATCAATCCCGACATCTTGACCCTCAGTCCCGGTAAGCGCTCATCAGAAGTGTCGCATTGGTGCCGCCAAAGCCAAAGCTGTTGGATAGGACCGAATCCAGCTCGACATCGTCCACCAGCTTGGTCGCGATTTCGCCCTCGCGGATGGCCGGGTCGAGCTCGGTCACATTGGCGGACGCTGTGATGAAACGGCCCTGCATCATCAGTAGCGAATAGATCGCTTCTTGCACGCCCGTCGCACCGAGGCTGTGGCCGGTCAGGGATTTTGTGGACGAGATGGGCGGCACATTTCCTTCGCCCCAGATGCGGCGGATCGCCTCGACCTCGGTCACATCGCCTGCGGGGGTCGAGGTGCCATGGGCGTTGATATAGCTGACCTTGCGGCCCGCTGGGAGCGTGTCCAGCGCCAGACGCATCGAGCGCTCGCCACCTTCGCCGGAAGGCGCGACCATGTCATGGCCGTCCGAGGTTGCGCCGTAGCCCGTGACCTCGGCATAGATTTTCGCGCCGCGTGCTTTGGCGTGTTCCAGCTCCTCGAGCACCAGCACGCCCCCGCCGCCACCGATCACGAAGCCGTCGCGAGTTGCGTCAAAGGCGCGGGCGGCGGTTTCTGGAGTGTCATTGTATTTCGATGACATCGCGCCCATGGCGTCGAAAAGGCAGGACAGCGTCCAGTCGAGTTCTTCGCCGCCGCCTGCGAAAATGATGTCCTGCTTGCCCATCTGGATCAGTTCCGCCGCATTGCCGATGCAATGCGCCGAGGTCGAGCAGGCCGAGGTGATGGAATAATTCACGCCCTTGATCCGGAACGGCGTCGCGAGACAGGCGGAATTCGTGGACGACATGCAGCGCGTGACCATGAAGGGGCCCATGCGCTTGGGGCTGCCCTTTTCCTTGACGATATTATGCGCCTGAAAGAGATTTGCCGTCGAGGGGCCGCCCGAGCCCATGATCAGGCCCGTGCGCGGGTTTGAGACATCGCTGTCTTCCAGACCCGCGTCCTTGATCGCCTGTTCCATGGACAGGAAGTTATAGGCGGCACCGGCCCCCATGAACCGAAGATTGCGCTTGTCGATATGGTCTTCGAGCACGATGTCGGGCTTGCCGTGGATCTGGCTGCGAAAGCCGTGCTCGGCATATTCCGGCGCGAAGACGATTCCCGAACGCCCGGCGCGCAGGCTGTCGGACACTTCCGCGGCTGAATTCCCGATCGGGGAAATGATCCCCAGACCTGTGATGACGACACGACGCATGCAACCTCCCGATTAAACAGTTGGGCCTGTCTAGGACAGCACGCGCCGGGGGGCAAGGCAGAAGGGAAGCTGCGTGCTTGTCACGCGCCTTCGGCGGGGCGGATCAGCGCCCCTCGCGCAGCCAGGCCCCGAGCGCGAGAGCCGATGCGATGAGCAGCCATGCCCAGCCCGGCAGCAGTGCCGTGCTGCGCAATTCGCGCGTCAGATAGGCGTTGCGCGGGGTCAGCCCCAGCCAGCCGCGCCCGGCGGCTGCGCGCCCTTCGCGCACTTGCCGCAACTCGGGCAGGCCCTCCTCGATGCGCATCACGCCGCCACGTGTTGCCGCCAGGAGCGGGGCGAGTTTCTCAGACGTAGCGATGGTTTCCTCGAATTCGCGCGGCGCTTGCGGTCCGAGTGCAATCACGGCGTCGAGATCATCCTGCGCCAGACGGTAGAGACCGATCTCCGGGGCCTCGAATTCCGCGCGGAACTCGCCGGGCGCGTCCTCGCGCATCTCCAGCTCCTGCGTGCTGTCATCGGGGCTGGTGACGGTCACAGCGCCAATGTCATCGCGCAGGCTGCGGCGCAGAACCGTCACGCGCTGCCCTTCTGCGGTGGCGCTGAGGGTTTCTTCCTCCAATTCGGGCTCGCCCATCATCCAATGCGCCAGCCGGCGCAGCAATTCGAGCTGTGGCCCACCGCCCTCAAAGCCGCGATCCCAGAGCCAGGTCTGATCCGAGGCCAGCAGCGCCATGCGCCCCGCGCCCACCCGATCGAGCATCAGAAGCGGTCGCTCATCTACGCCGCTCATCACGGTCTGACCCGCCTGTGGTTGCAGCTCGATCTGGCGAAACCAGCGTCCCCAACCCGGCCCGTCTTCGCCTGCGGGGACGAGCGATTCCAGACCCGCCGTCACCGGATGGCGCTGGCCGAGTTCGGTCACGCGCGGCAGGAAACCTTCCTCAAGCACCCGCGCTGTCGGCATGGCCGGAAACACCTCGCCCAGAGGCGAGCGCCAGATGCTTTCGGCGCCTGCAAGCTCGGTCCCGCCCACGACCAGCAGCGCGCCGCCATCTTCGACATAGCGCGCGATATTGGCGAAATAGCTGTTGGGCAGGATGCCGCGCCGCCGGTAGCGGTCAAAGATGATCAGGTCGAATTCGTCGATCTTCTCGATGAACAATTCGCGTGTCGGAAAGGCGATCAGCGACAATTCACTGACCGGCACCCCGTCATGGCGATCTGGCGGGCGCAGGATGGTGAAATGCACCAGATCCACCGCCGGGTCGGATTTCAGCAGATTGCGCCATGTCCGCTGACCGGCATTCGGCTCGCCCGAGACCAGCAGCACGCTGAGCCGGTCGCGCACGCCGTTGATCTGCACGATGGCGGAATTGTT